>NZ_JABUEX010000001.1:0-237550 GCF_013314835.1 Syntrophothermus sp. | reverse complement strand
CCAGATTGTTTTCTTTGATAAATTCCCGAAGGTGCTTCCTAAAAAGTTTTTCGTCCATTTTCCTTACCCCCTTGGTAAAAGTTTACCTTTTTCCCAAAGGGGTTTACACAGTTAATTGTACAGTCCCGAATCAGCTATTAAGATAACAACATCTGTGGGTATCTTATACAATCTGTGTTCATCAGTGGCTAACTCCTGCGATGAAGCAGGTATAAGGCCAGGTTGCGCAGGAAGTCGGCTTCGGCTCCGAAAACATTCAAGCTTTCGACCGCTTCCTCTACCGACGACTTTGCCAGTTTCTTAGCCTCGTCCATACCCAATAAGGAAGGATAAGTAACTTTGCGCTTCTTCTCGTCACTACCTACCGGTTTACCTGTTATCTTCTCATCACCTTCAACATCCAGTATATCATCGGTAATCTGAAAACCGAGCCCGAAGTTTTCGGCATAACGGGTGAGGGCCTGCAATCTTTCGTCCTCCACTCCAAACAGCAAAGCTCCGGCCCGCAAACAAGCCCGGAAAAGAGCCCCGGTTTTCTTACTGTGAAGGGTCTTCAGAGTGAAGAAGTCAGTGTCTTTGCCTTCCAACTCCAGGTCCAATACTTGCCCTCCCACCATGCCTAAACTGCCGACCGCCCTAGCCGTTTCCCGAACAACTTTTGCCACGTACCTAGGTTCCATCCCCGGCAACTCAGCACAAGCGGTCATTATCTCGAAGGCTAAAGTTAGCAACGCATCCCCAGTCAGGATGGCATTGGCTTCACCAAACACTTTATGACAGGTGGGCTTGCCCCGGCGCAAATCGTCGTCGTCCATTGCCGGCAGATCATCGTGTACCAGGGAATATGAATGTATCATCTCCATAGCACACGCAACGGGTAACGCGCGGGTCAGATCTTTCCCTACAACCTGAGCCGACTCCAAAACCAAAATCGGGCGTAAGCGCTTACCACCGTTGAAAACCGCGTAGTGCATAGCCCGGTGAATTACCTGGGGGTATGCGTTTTCGGGCGGCATAAACTCACGCATAAACTTTTCTACGTAAGCCTTCTTGTCAGCCAGTTCCCCCTCGAACGTTACAACATTGAAACCCACTCTTCATTCCTCTCCTATCCTTCGAGCGGAGCTACCTTCCACCCAGAATCTAGATCCGCTGTAAGTTTCAGCACCCTTCCTTCTGCTTCCCTTAACTTTTTCTCCAGGAAACGCAGAAGCTCCACCGCCTCTTGAAATATGGTCAAGCTCTCTTCCAGCGACAAGTTTCCTTCTTCCAACCGCAATACTATTTCCTCCAAACGGGTTAAAGCCATTTCAAAGCTTACGATTTCTTCCATCCCTCACCTGCTCCTTTGTTTTGACCTCCACTGTCATTCTGCCTTCCCTCAGTATTATCTCCAGCAGTTCCCCGATGCGAACCTTTTCTACACCTTTTACAACTTCTCCTGCTTCCGGCTTTCGCACCACCGCGTATCCACGCTCCAATACCCTGAGCGGGCTTAAGGCATCCAGACGCCCACTGATACTCTCCAATCCGTGGCGTCTAAGGTCAATATCGGATTTCGCCGCCTTCAACAACCTTTCCCGTAATTCGCCCACGCGCAAGCGCTGATGTTGCAGGAGCCCGTCTGGTCCTGCCCATATTCTCCTGGCTCTAAAATAGTCAACGGTCTGCCACTTTGACTCAATGTTTCTCTCCATCGCTCTTCGCATCCGCCTTTGAAGCAACGCCAAATCCTGACGCAAGGCTTCTATATCTGGAACAGCCAATTGGGCCGCCTGGGTAGGGGTAGCAGCTCGTACATCGGCCACCAAGTCGCAGAGCGAATAGTCCACTTCGTGCCCCACCGCCGAAATCACCGGTACTGAAGAAGCACTCACGGCCCTTACTACTTCTTCGGTATTAAAAGCCCACAAATCTTCAAAGGAGCCGCCCCCACGTCCTACGATGATGACATCTATTTCACCGTATTCGTTCAAAGCGCGGATAGCACGGGCTATCTCCTGGGCGGCCGACTCTCCTTGTACTGAACTGTGGGCAAGAACCACAACCGCTCCCGGATGCCGTTGCCGGATTACCTTGAGAATATCTCTAAAAGCTGCCCCGTCAGCAGATGTAACAACCCCCACCCTGTTAGCGAACTTCGGCAACGGTTTCTTTTTGTCTGGAGAAAACAGCCCTTCTTTTTCTAGTCTTTGCCGAAGCTGGAGCAGTTGCAGGTACAAAGCCCCAATGCCGTCCGGTTCCAGGTCTTCCACGTACAGCTGGTAGCGCCCGCTGCGCTCGAATACCGATACGTAGCCAAGAGCGATGACCTTCATGCCGTTCTCCGGCACAAACCGTAAGGACCTTGCTCGGCTCCGGAACATCACACAACTTATGACAGCCCCTTCATCCTTGAGACTGAAATAGGAGTGTCCCGATTTTTGATAATACTTGAAATCAGATATTTCCCCTTTTACCCATATAGAAGCCAAAACCATATCATTTTCCAGGAGAGATTTTATATACGTGGTGAGCTCGCTTACCGTGAGAATCCTTTCCCTGTCCATCTCTTTACCTCACAAGCTCTTGATGAACCTTCTCTACTTACCAATCGTCAGCAGCGAAGACCTGCTCCCGATAGGCGGTAAGCAGGTTTTCGAGCAACTTCGCTATCAACAAAGGTCCGATGCCCCCTGGCACCGGAACCAGCCATCCAGCCTTTCCTGTCACCGACATCGGGTCCACATTCCCGCAAACCCGGCCTGCTTCCCAATGAAAACCAGCATCTATCACCAAGGCTCCCGGTTTGAGGTAATCTGCCTTCACCATCAGGGGGCGACCTTTTTCGACCACCAGTACATCGGCCCTGGCTGCTACCTCTTCCCACTCATGGGCCTCGGGTATAATACATACCCGGCTCCCGCGAGCCATGAGCAAAAGGGCCAGCGGCTGGACCAGATCAAAAGAATCCCCCACCAGTACTGTCAAAAGCCCCCTGGGATTACGATACATGGTGATTATATCCATACAAGCCAGGGCGGCACAACTCACGAGAAAAGGAGGTGTAGAAAACAGCTTACCGCGGTTAAAAGGGTGAAAACCGTCGACATCCTTGACTACACTGAGCGAAGACAGGACTGTTTCTTGCTCAGTCGCCAAAGGGCCAGGTAAAGGCAACTGCACCAGGATGCCGTGAGTGTGGGGATCCGCATTCAGCTCTCTTATCTGCCCGAGTAATTCCACCAAAGTGGTATTTTCAGGCAAGTTGATTGCTCGGCATTGACCTCCTATTTCGTCTACCGCCTTTTCTTTCAAGCGTACGTACCGTCGGCTCTCCTCATCGTCACCGACTAACAATATCGCCAGTTGAGGTTTGGGAAACAAGTCGTTTACTTCTTCTTTTAGTTTTGCTTTGATAACATTGGCCATCTCCGAGCCTTTGACTATCACTGTATCCACTCTCTCGCCTACCCCTTCCCTTGGGTTTCTCTTTCGAGTTGCCATTTGGCCGCCTTTACCAGGTTTTGTAACAAGAAAGCTACGGTAACCGTTCCCGTTCCTCCCGGAACCGGAGTTATGTACGCAGCTCGGTTCTTGGCTTCTTCAAATTCCACGTCGCCCACCAGTTTGTCGCCTACCGCGTTCATGCCTACGTCGATGACTACAGCCCCTTCCTTAATCCATTCTCCTTTTATTGCCTGAGGATGTCCCATAGCTACGATGAGAATCTCAGCCCGACGCGTATGTTCCTCTAACAAGCCCCTCTTAGAAGTGAAACTGTGACAGATAGTAACCGTGGCGTTCTCCGCTAACAGCAACAAGGCACAAGGTTTTCCGACAATATCGCTGCGCCCTATGACTACAGCTTCTTTGCCAGCAAAGTCGACTCCGGTGGACTTTGCAAGTTCAACCGCTGAGAGGGCCGTACAAGGAACCAGTTCAGGCATACCCAAAAGCAGGCGCCCCAGGTTGTACGGGGTCACGCCTTCGACATCCTTTTGGTAGGCAATTCTCCACTGAGCCATTTTGCTATTGATATGGGACGGAAGTGGCATGTGCAGGATTATTCCGTTAATCGCCGGGTCCCGATTGAGGTTGTCTATGGTTTTGAACAACCGATCCTCCGAAGTATTAGCAGACAATTCTATGAGTTCACAGCTGATACCGACTCTTTCTGCCAGCCGGCGCTGAGAAGAAAGATATACCTGGGAAGCCGGGTCCTCTCCCACTTGAACCGTCATGAGACAAGGATTAATCCCTTCTTGCTTTAATTCCTTAACCCCCTGGGCTACCCCAGCCAGTATGGTGTCTGCCAAACTTTTTCCGTAAAGAATATTAGCTTCCAACAGTCACACCTCTTTCCCTGTCGTTTTTAACCACTTCATCCACCCCAACCAAGCTGTTCCCGCGGCGTTGTCCGAGCTGAGACCAGGTGGGGCAAAGTGAAGCCGACATGACAACGAAGGATGGGAAAGCCTTTCCTTGAGCCTGTTCCTTATGATGAAATTGGCCATCACACCTCCCACCAGCAAAACATCCTTGACGCCTACGATCTTCGCTTTTTCTCGAATAACCTTTTCCAGGGTATTGGCTATGCACAAGAACACAGCACGACTGACCTCGGGCAAAGGTACCCCCTGTTCTACCCAGCGAAGGGCCTGGGCTTCTGCCCCGGAAAAAGAAAAAGAGTCCCCCTTCACAGCTGCCGGAATTCTTAGCCCACATTTTTCTGGGGCTAATTCTTGGGCCAGTTCTTCCATGAACTTGCCGCAAGGAAACGGCAGTCCCATCTTAACCCCTACCCGGTCCACCAACTGCCCTGCGTGCAGGTCAGCCGTCGCCGCCAAAATCGATATATCGTAATATGAAGACTGCCCCGGCTGTACCAGTAGAACCTCGGAAGTACCTCCAGAGAAATGCACGGCTATGTATCTTTCTGGCAGATTAACCCCAGATCCTCTCTCCCCAGCCATTATGTGCCCCTCTTGGTGGCTAAAGGTAAAAAGGGGGATACCTAGAACACTGGCCACAGAGCGGGCCACTGTCTCTCCTGCCCGGAAAACCGGCATATAGCTGCCGGCTACGTTGCGGGGTCGATCGCTGACCGCTACCGCTGCCAAGGAATAGGTAGCCCAATACTGGTTCATTTCATTAAATAAAAAAGGAAGGTTTTTTATGTGGGCGAACAAGGCCTCTGACTGGCGGAGACCTCGTTTTCCCAACTCAACCTTCAATACCTCTCGCTTATCGGCCACTAATTCCCCGCGCTGGTCGACCAGGGCCACAGAAGTGGTGTAGGCGCTGGTATCAATCCCGACAAAACCCTTCACTCTTTTCCCCCATTATCCTATCTAAGATAGCATTGATAAAACTGCTGGAGTTTTCATCACCGTACTTTTTGGCCAACTCCACCGCCTCGTTAATGACCACGACCGGGTCGATCTCGGTATACAACATTTCACACACGGCCATCCTCATGATGTTTCGATCAACCGTCGCCATCCGGCTGATGCTCCATTCCGGTGAATACTTGCTTATCAGGCCGTCGATGCTCTTCACGTGCTCAAGGGTCTTATCTATCAATTCTCTGGCAAAAGCCAAGTACCGATCGGCCAGAGGAGTCTCCGCAGTCAAATGCTGCAAAGCATCCCTTGGAGACGCTCCCGCCAGATCCACTTGAAACAACACCTTGAAGGCGGTTTCTCTTGCCAAACTTCTGCTCAAGTACAGTCCCCTTCCCCTACCTGTTCTTGAAAACCCGCTGGATCCAATCATCAAACCGACCGTTTTCATCCAGGCTCCTGCCAATGCTGTAACCGACTAAAACACATAAAATGATCAAAAGGGTTTTCCAAAAACCGTAGACCACCATCAATATCCCGGCTACAAGACCCACCAGGATCCCGATGGCCTTACCGCGATGGTACTCCAGTAAGTGCATAATAAACTTCTCCCACATAGGCGTCATGCCTCCTATTTTACCCGAGGGCTTTTATTAACGATATCGTCGACCAGGACCTTTATCTCCGCCACCTTCAGCCCCCCAATATCCTCCAATTGGCGACTCACCTGGTTCTGGAGGTTCTCGGTCATTTCCGGCACCCGGTAATCCGGGTTTATCATGAGGTGCAAGAATACCCGAATCCCATCACGACTGAACTTGACTACTGGCTTTACCTCCCGTATTCCTTCAACCGTCCGAGCCGCTTTCATAATGATCTGTTTGACGGCAGGTACGGTCATGGAAATTTCTCCTAAAGGTCCTTCTAAGACAGTTGTCACAGGGGGCTCGTCCGATTTCAATGAAGCTATCAATACGTAGAGCCCGATGAGGAGGCCCAGCCCGGCGACCCCTCCCGTAATTATACGTTCGCGGGTCGTATTCAAAACCTCGTTCAACCACGTCAAGGGCTGACCAAAACCAAGCGACAGCGCCAGAACCCCAGCCATAACCACCATAAAAAACAAGTTATACAAGAACATCCATAACCTCCAGGTCGCTGACATATCAACCGCCCCCTTTTCACCCGATTACTGCTGAAATACGAACAACCCCCTGTTTCTTCGCAGGGGGTCGGTTAATACTATCGATTGGCATAAATCTAGCCCTCGAAACCTTCTTCTTTTTCTCCGGCCTTTTTCATCGAAACTCCGACCACGTGTACGTTAACCGCAGTTACTTTTAGCCCGGTCATATTCTCTACCGCTGATTTCACCTGATCCTGGACTTTTTGGGCTACCCGCGGAATTGGAAAACCGAATTCGATAACCAAATAAATATCGATGGCTGTCTCCTTTTCCCCGACCTCGACCTTTACCCCTTTACTCAGGTTCTTCTTGCCTAACATCTCCACTATCCCGGTCCCCCAGCCACCGCTCATCGCCGCAACCCCTTCGACTTCAGACGCGGCTAACCCGGCGATGATAGAAACGACTTCGTCGGCGATCCTGATCGAACCTAATTCCGTAGCGGTTTCGGTCCTCTCCATGATTCTCTCATCCACTGTTCCCACCTCCTAGTACCCCCATTTTAAGCAATAAAGCCACAAAATTCAACCTCAGCACCGACTTTACCTTCCGTCGGGATTAATCCGCCTCTGAATGAAGTTGGTATACACTTCTCCTCTTTGGAAAAAGGCGTTCTCAAGTATCTTCAAATGAAAAGGAATGGTCGTCTTGATACCTTTGATGGTAAACTCACGCAGGGCTCGATCCATACGGGCTATGGCCTCATTTCTGTCCCTGCCCCAAGCGATGACCTTGGCCACAAGAGAATCGTAGAAAGGTGGAATGGAATAACCGGCATATAAGGCCGAGTCAACCCTTATGCCCGGTCCCCCGGGCGGGATGTATTCTGTGACTGTCCCTGGCGAGGGTCGAAAATCTATATCGGGATCTTCAGCGTTTATACGACATTCAATGGCCCACCCGTGGATCCTGATATGATCCTGAATAAACCCAAGGGGTTCCCCGGCTGCAATCCTAATTTGCTCTTTCACGATGTCTATGCCCGTCACCATCTCCGTTACCGGGTGTTCAACTTGAATCCTGGTATTCATTTCGATGAAATAGAAATTGTGATGCTTGTCTACTAAGAACTCTACCGTTCCCGCGCTGCAATAACCGGCAGCCCGGGCGGCCAGCACTGCCGTCTCACCCATACGCTTCCGTGTTTCTTCGTTTATGAAAACGGACGGTGCTTCTTCTAGTAACTTCTGGTTGCGTCTCTGAATAGAACAGTCCCTCTCGCCCAGGTAAACTAGGTCGCCTTGTTCGTCTCCTAATACCTGAACCTCGATGTGTCGAGGTTCTTCTATATACTTTTCTATGTAAACCGAACCATCACCGAAGGCGGCTTGGGCTTCAGCCTGAGCTGTAGCCAACGCCTTTTCCATGTCTTTGGGGTTGTGGGCCAAGCGCATACCGCGACCGCCGCCGCCGGACGCCGCCTTGATCAAGACCGGATACCCGATCTCGTTCGCTAGTTCCAGAGCCTGCCGCAGGTCTTTGACGGCCCCCTCGCTGCCTGGAACGACCGGGACACCTACCTTCTTGACCATTTCTCGAGCACGTATCTTGTCCCCTATAGCGTTGATAGCTTTGGACCCTGGCCCTATGAACTTTATATCGCAGGTTTCACACATCTCGGCAAAATAAGCGTTTTCTGCCAAGAAACCGTATCCGGGGTGGATGGCATCAGCGTTAGTAATATTAGCAGCAGCCACAATATTGGGTATATTGAGGTAGCTCCGGGTGCTGCTGGCCCCCCCGATACACACGGCTTCGTCTGCCAACTTTACATGAAGTGAGTTACGGTCGGCTTCTGAATAGACTGCCACCGTCTTGATCCCCAGTTCTCGGCAAGCCCTGATTATCCTGACTGCGATTTCTCCCCGGTTTGCCACCAGCACCTTGGTGAACAATTCCATCACCTACTCCTTCGCTATCAAAAACATGGTCTGCCCGTATTCAACCGGGTGAGCATTATCTACCAGAATGTCCACTACTCGGCCTTTGACTTCGGACTTTATCTCGTTCATCAGTTTCATGGCTTCGACAATACACAAGGTCTGCCCCGGTTCGACCCTATCCCCTATCTCCACGAACGGCGGTGCGTCTGGAGCCGGTGCGCGGTAAAACGTTCCTACCATAGGGCTTACTACTGCGACCAGGTCCTCTTCCGGTTCTAGCTCCTCATATCTGGGGGTTTTTGCCGGTTCTCTATCTCTTGTCTCCCCTTCGCTAATCGGTTCGCGGGCAGGGGAACTGGCAGAACGGCTACTCTTGCGCAAAGTCAACTTGTACTCAGGCCCTTCCAACTCCAACTCTGCGATGCTGGTATCGTCGAACAACAGCATCAACTCCCGAATCTCATCGATGTCCATGTCTTGTCCCCCCTTGCCAGTCACTCTCTTTTGTGCTTTCCTTGTTGGTTGTCTGCCAGCAGGTTTCTCTGTTTCTCTCTGACTCGCATTCTTTTCGTTGAATAAAGGCTTTTCCTCAGTTTCGCTTTGAGTCTGTCCAGCCTGATCGCGGTAAGCGAAAAACTTGAGGGCTACTTGCGGGAACAAGGCATAACTGAGAACATCTTCCTCGTTCTTAGCCACGTCTTTGGTTTCTTTTAGAGCCTTTTCCCAGCCCGGTTCCAGCAAATCAGCAGGTCGAACAGTTATGACCTCTTCCTCGCCGATAATCTTCTTTCTTACTTCGGGTTCTATAGGCGCCGGGGACCGACCGTAAAGCCCCCTCACGTAATCCTTTACCTCCCCTGGGCACAGCTTGTACCTTTCACCCATCAAAACATTGAGCACCGCTTGTATACCCACTATCTGGCTGGTAGGAGTTACCAATGGCGGGTATCCCAAATCTTTTCTGACTTTTGGAATCTCCTCCAATACCTCGCCCAGGCGGTCGGCTGCTTTTTGCTCCTCCAACTGAGCCACAAAATTAGAAATCATGCCCCCCGGAACCTGGTGCTCAAAAACTTTCATATCCGCGATGCGGGTAACCCCCCGCTCAAAACCCTTTTGCTTTCGAATCTCCTCGAAATGGGAAGCGATTTCAAACAGATCGTGCAGGTCGAGTCCTGTATCCCACGGAGTGCCCTGCAGGGCCCTGACGATGGTCTCAACCGGAGGCTGAGAAGAACCGAAAGCCATAGGACCACTCGCAGCATCCACGACGTCCACCCCGGCCTCAGCTGCTTTCAGGCAAGCCCCTACTGCCAGTCCTCCTATGTAGTGGGTATGCAGCTGAATCGGCAACTCGACTTTTTCTTTGAGCAAGCTTACCAACTCGTAGGCCTGGTAAGGAGCGAGCAGGCCAGCCATATCCTTTATACAGACGGAGTCAGCTCCCATGTCTTTAAGCTTCAGAGCAGTCTCAACAAAATAGTCCATGGTATGAACGGGACTGATGGTGTATACCACGCAGGCCTGTACATGTTTGCCTGCTTTCTTTGCAGCCTTCATCGGAACGGCTAAGTTTCTGACATCGTTCAAAGCATCGAATATCCTGAATATGTCTATACCGTTTTCCGCCGCCTTCTCCACAAACTTCTCCACTATATCATCCGGGTAATGACTGTACCCGACCAGGGACTGCCCGCGCAGCAGCATCTGCAGCTGTGTTTTCTTGACGTACTTCCGAATAGTACGCAACCGTTCCCACGGATCCTCGTTGAGGTAGCGCAGGCAAACATCGAAAGTAGCTCCACCCCAAACTTCCAGCGAATGGTAGCCTATGTTGTCGAGCTGTTCCAAGACCGGTATCATGTCCTCAGTAGTCATCCTAGTGGCCCAGAGACTTTGGTGCGCGTCTCTCAGGCTGGTATCCGTTATTCTCAATCTCTTCATTTTAGACCTCCCCGGAACTGCAGTTGTAGGGGCTTGCTGGCTAAAAATTAACTCAGGCCTTGCCGACCTGAGTATTACGGGCTTCCATCCTACTCGTCCCCCGTACGTTTAGATGACCATCACTTGTTTATCCTCGGCTACGCGTTCAGGTAATCATACTGATGCAAAAATATTAAGTATATATAGGGCCTTAGCAACCTTCTTATATTATAGAGAGACCGAAAGTCAAATTCAACAGCTTGCCATGGTTTCGAGCAAGTATACACGCTTATCCACGCTTATCCCCAAAACGCAAATTGGGGACGGTTCTCATTTTGCACGTGCAAAACAGAAATGGTTCCGAATTTGGGTGGGAACTAGCGGAGATACAGGGAACGGTTACCATGGGTTAGATTCTCATTTAACTGAAGCCCTTGTGATAACGCATACGTGATCGGGGCGACACTGGATAACGCTGGCCACCTGTTTCTTTAATTCGTTTTCCTCATCCAGAGGAATGGCCGCTCCTTTGTAGGATACGATTACCGTAGTAAGAGAGGGTTGTACGATGACCACGCAATCCTCGTACCCCCTGGCTTTGACCAAGGCTTCCGCTTTCATCTCCCGGTCTATGGTCATAGATATCTCCACCAAACGGGCCGCAGCCTTTTCTCGGGATTTTTGGTCCAGGTTGGCGTTATTGAGCATTTCCCGTAGCAGTTCCACCTGCTGATCTCGGGTTCGTTCCCTTTCTAACCTGTACTCCGAGAAAAAACCCTGGTCTCGCCCCACCGTCACCGGCTTCTTCGTAGATACAGAACTAGTAACTGGAGTGGTCTCCTTCTCACGTTCGGGTACTGACCTCCCCGCCAGTATTACCCAACTGCAAATTGCCAGTAAGAAAAAACCTACCACCAGGTAAATAGCCTTTTTATCCAACTTAAGAACCATTGGTAGAATCCCCCCATTCGTGTTCCTCCGTTTTTTATTCTCGGGGTAAAACTAGCACCCGAGTAGCAGGAAGATCCAGCAAAGTCTCGACTGCTCTGGTGATTTGCTCTTTGACTGCCGGGTTCGCCGCCCCGTCAGCCACCACTAAAACCCCCTTCACCTGCGGAGCCTTCTTTTCCACGAGCAACGGTGATTGACTGCCCATAACTACCAAGTCTTGGGATGTATTGGTGTCTGTGGTCTTGCGTACCCCCCCGTCCTTGTCGGTTTCCTCGGACGATGTCTTCTGTTCTTTGGTGTTAACAGCGTACGAATTGACTCCTTCCGAAACCAAAGTCAGGCTGACCTCGACTTGCCCTGCACCTTCAATCTGCGATAAAATACCGGCCAGTTCCCGCTCCATATCTGCCTTAACCGATGTCCCTTTCCCCGAAGACAACGCGCTTTGCTCCGGCTTTGTCGTGCCCTGGCGACTGCTTGATACCGGCCACATCAGGAGTATTATCCCCAAGACTGCCAAACAAGCCAAGGCCCAACGTGACTTCAAGTAAGTTTGAATCTTGTTCCCCGAACCACCTAGAGGCAGATATCTCTTCTTCTCCTTAACTGCTTCTCCCGACATGTTAACCCCCCTCAAACTCCACTTTAACCTGTTCCGGTTCCAGCCCGTAGAGATTCTTAACGAGGTCTATGAGTTTTTGTTCAATGCCCTTTTTCTGTTCTCTGTCGCGTCCGCTGGCTATAAACGCGTCGACCTGGAATGTTTCCGACTTGTCCTGTTTTGGCTTGGAACCGACGATTAGGACCAGGTGAGATATTTTGCCTTGGTCATCCAGTTTGACCTCGGCCCGTAATGATTCAACCCCAGGAACCAAAGAAGCTATAGCAGCTACTTGTCCCTCGGTCTTGGCTTTTAGCTGGTTCGACGCCTCCTTTAACATCTTGTTTCGCAAAGCTTCCCCTTGATGTACTGCCATTTCCGTCTGCTTTTCTGGGTACTTTACCTCCCACGCTTCCATAGCCAAATCCTGGGTTTGGTTAACAAATTTCAAAGTCGGGTTTAGCACTGCTATGACCACGAAAAGGCCTATGGCAAACCTTACAAACGGGCGCAAGCTGCTAGAAGGTAACATGATTTCTAAGAAACCGGCCAGAAGAGCTATCGCCGCCAGGTTTCGCACCATGTCTGAAATAAGACTCAAGTCCAGCACCTCACTTGAGCAACAAAGGCTGGTTAGTGATACCGGCGAGCACCGTAATCATTATGAAAAACATTAAAGCGACGGCCACCACCGAGGCCAAGACCAATGTCAGGTGTTTAGCCATGATATCCAAGGCCTGGGCTGTCCTGGCATCACCCAGCGGCTCTACCAGAGCGGCCGACAGTTTGTAAATGAGAACGATGGCCCCTATCTTCAAAACCGGGAAGATGCAAATGCCGAAGACTATCACCAAACCGAAGATGGAAAGAGCGTGCTTCAAGATCGCCATATAGCCCAGCGTGTATTCCAGGGCCTCCGATAACAGTTTCCCGATTACAGGGAAGAAGCTGGTTGCAAACTGCGTGGTCTTGAGAGTTACTTCGTCCAATACTGCTCCGTAGACGGTTCTGAGTCCTAACAACCCTACGAAAACAGTCATGAACAGCCCTAACCCTACTATGGCCGCACTCGAAAGCAGTTTCCCCAGTTTCTGCACCTGCACTGTATCGGCTGCAGTGTCTACCAGGTGCAGCACTGCGGAAAAAACAACCAGCGGGAAGACCACATGCTGGATAGCACTGGCACACGCAGTGCAAGCAGTCATCATTAGAGGAAACAAGGCAGTAGAGGTGTTGATCCCTCCCATCCCCGCCACCAAAACCGTCATTTGTGGCAACACACTCACCATAAAATCGGACATATCCGTAACCGTTTGCTGTCCCAGGCCCAAGGCATAACGAAAAGATGCGATCCCTACCGCCATTAAAGCCATGAAGGCGGCCATATATGATATCCTGCTGGTTCCCTCTCCTCCGAAAGCCGCCTGAAAATTGACCAAAAGCGATGTAACCACGGACAAGACCATAAGCTTGCCCAGCAGTCCGGCGTTGGCAGCCACTTCTCCTAGAAAGAACCGCAGAAGGTTTCCCAAAACCTCTTTCACATTTAGCTCCCATTTGCCTTGAATAAAGTCGATGAACCACTGTTTCAACGACACCTTTTGTAAATAGGCTGATAACTCCCCGTCTATCTCGTTTTTGTACTTCTCCATTTCTCGGAGATCCAGACTATCTAAACCCTCCTCCCAGGTAACCGATGCTGCCTGCGATGAATCTCCGGCTAGCACGGGCCTGCTCCAACTTAGAAGAGCAAGTATTAACGTTACTCCGATAAGCCACAACTTCTTCACCTTTAGCACCGGGTCCCACCGCCTATCCGGGCATAATGTCCATAATGGATTCGAGTATCGCCACCAGAATCGGCAAAGCCAATACTGCAATGATCACTTTGGCCGCAAACTCGACTTTTTGGGCAACGGCTTGCTCACCGGCATCGCGGCAGATTACAGAGGCAAACTCGGCCAAATAAGCAACCCCCAAGATTTTGAGCACAGTCGAAACAAAAAAGAAATTGACTTCTGCCTTCCGAGAAAGCTGGCTCACCACCTGAACCACAGAAAAAAGCTTCCCTATAATCATAAAGAAGACAACGATACCAAAAGCAATACTAAGAAGAACCGCTATTTGTGGTTTTTCTTGGCGCAAAAACATCAGAAATACGGTGGTAACCAATGCTATCCCGACTAGCCGGGCAATCTCCATTAACCTTTTCCCCTCCGCTAACAAGCCGGTTTAGTACAACGGCTTAAAGGTCAAACACGGTCCTGACCATGGTGAACAGCTGGCTCAAAAGCTGGACCAGAATAATCAAGACAACTATCACCCCGGCCAGGGTGAGCATCTGGGCTTGCTCCTCTTTTTGCGCCTGTTTAAGAACTATACTCAGAACGGAAATGAGAATGCCAATGCCTGCAATCTTAAATATTATAGCGGTATCCACGAACACCCACCCCTTTACAGCAATAGAAGTACAACCAGGGTTCCCAGAAGAAACCCCCCGTAGGTCCATAGTTTTTTTTCTGTAGCCGCAGTCTTAAAAGCTGAATCTTCCAATTGTTTTATCTCTTCACCCAGCAGTTGGAAAGCTTTTTTTTGCTCTTCAGTATCGGACATTCCCAGGCGCGAAGCGAAAGATTGTAATAAGAACAGGTCAGTCTCGCTCAGATCCGAGTTTTCCTGAAGGGTCTTTATTCCCTCCAGCCACGCTTCTTCGGCGGTTACGCCTCCTCTACGTTCAAGGCATCCTGCAGCAACCGCCAGGAACTGACGGGTAGGAGGCTCTGCCAGTAGAGCCGTTTTCTGCAATGCGCGCGGAAGAGGGTTCTGCAGATAAGTAATCTCCTTTTCTAAAATTGCGAGAGCAAAACGGATTGACTTTAATTGCCTCACGCGGTTGTCCAGACTTTTGGCACCGGCCAAACCATAAGCCCCGCAGGCCAAAAACGTCAACAAACCTCCCACGATTTTTACCAGCATAGCAACCAACCCCTTAACACCTGCTGTCAAAATGTGGTATAATTTTCAACAATCTGTGTTAATCTGCGTTAATCCGTTGTCTATCCGTGGCCCGTTTTGGAAACAGAATTACCGCCTGAACTCGGGTTGCGATATACCGCCTCAACCGTACCCGGACCCTTTCTTCGAGACAAGACCACTAGTGCTTCGAACACACCGCTGGCTAATAGACCAGCCATGATCGGGCGGCGGCTTATATCTTCGAGGTCAGTACCGTGAGCGGTGGCAATAACCGATACTCCGGCGTTAACGCATTCTTGTAGAGCCTCCGCATCCGCCGGGCGTCCGATTTCGTCCACCACGACGAGGTGAGGCGAAAGCGATCTTACCGCCATCATCATCCCCAATGCTTTGGGACAACCATCCAGCACATCGGTGCGGTTTCCGACGTTGAGCTGTGGAATTCCCTGGTAACAGGCTGCTATTTCTGAACGCTCGTCGATCACGACCACGTTGAGATTGGCCGGCCCGTCCGAATACAACCTGGTCAAATCCCGCAACAAAGTGGTCTTGCCGCAGCGAGGCGGGGAAACAATAAGGGTATTTAATATCCTGCGCCCGGTTACAATCAAACGGCTTGCTATCGGCTCGGCGCAACCTACCATCTCTCGCGCCACCCTGAACGCCAGCCCCGAAAAATCCCGCATCGTTTTAATCTCTCCCTGGGCCAGCACCACTCTCCCCGCCAGACCAACCCGGTGTCCACCCCTCAAGGTGATAAACCCTCGCTTTAATTCTTCTTCCAGGGCATAGATCGAACTCTGGCTAACGGAGGCCAAGGTACGCTCCAGGTCTTCTTCTCCTACCGTGTATCCGAGGTTATACTGCTTGGTGAGTTCGCCTGTGACTTTGACAGCATACTCCTCATCTCCCAACCTGACCAGTAAAGGACGTTCAACCCTCAATCGTATCTCTTCCAATTTCCTTAGCCTTTCTGCGGGCAGCGCCCCTACTATCTCCTTTATCGGCCCCGACAAATATGGAATTATTTGTCCGCGTATCTTGTCCTCAATTTTCGCCAAGCACAACTCACCTCCCGTATTTAATACTTATTGGCTTAAGGGTGAAATTATGCCAAACAGAAGAAACACTGGAATACCTGGCTGGCACTGGCAATCAACAGCTACAGAAACACGGGCAAACTAAAACGGCTCTGCCAGTTTGAACCGACAGAGCCGTTTGAAATAGTGTTGGATCCCCCGGGGATTCACACTCCGTTGCCCGGCATATCCCCTGATTTCTTGCTATCCTTCCATGTTGCAATGTTGCCCGCATACCCTTTCTCCAGTTCATATATGTAGAGTAGCGAAGCTAAATAATCGCAAACTCCATTGACCGCATTTAGCTCCATCTCATTCATGGAACCGTGCAAACAAAGCCAGCCAATCTCTTGTCCCCTAGCCCTAAGAAGAAACATATGTATATCTTCTTGCCGGCAACTGTATCCCATACCCCTGACCAACTCCTCAAACCAGTACAAGCATTCATCGCTTGTTTTGGCCACGTCTTTGTCCGAAAGAGAATTCATAAAGCCCTGTACCATGTCATCGGTTGCGGCAAAACCTTCACTGGCTACTACTCTTACATTTGCGCCTTCCCATACCAGCAATAAACCTCTTCTCGCCTGCGACTCCGAAACTAGTACGCTGAGCATTCCCTTGAACACATTGTCCCAATCTTCTCTTTCGCTGTGTATCTTGGTAAGCAACATAAGAAAATACAATTTGTTGAGGAATTCACTCTGTTGTGCTGCCCTAAACATATCGACAGTATACCTTATGATACGCCCAAAACCAGCGGGAGGCACGAGGTCACTCAGGTAAAGCCGATGTTGCCACGAATAAGACCACATCTTCTCTTCCAGTTCCCAAGGCCTAGGAACCACAACTATCACCCCAGCAGCCTGCCTTGCCAAAGACATGATATACTGCTCGTAAGCCTTCACTTCATCTGAATCTTTATAACAACCGATAAAGATTTCGTCTATATCGACCTCATTTACCTGAGGATGATGCTCGACTACGCGCAATTCAGACTGTGAGGCCAAAGCTTTCAGTAAATCGTTGTTAACAACTCCTCGATTCTGCCATACTACAAGCCGCACCATCTCACCTCATCCTTATCCTGCGTTCCTCATCCATCCAGACCACCAGGCCCTCGCGAGGCTCATCTATTCTTACCGAATGTCTTCCAATTCCAATAAGAACGTTACCCAACACGCGCTCGCAGACAACCCTGCGATTCTCCGTTACATTAACCCTGGTCAAAGCCCCTACTTCAGAGCCCAGTTCTCTCACGTAGACGTCGTTAGCCGCGATTATCTGCCCTCCCCTGAATACCCCAGGCGTTCCCTTTACGGTAACCCGTTCAGCCGATGAGAGCAAGGTGTTGAAACACCCTTGGCCGTCTACAGTTATCGAGCCCGTAGCATAAACCTCGCTGTTCAAGGCATACCGAAGATAGACCTCGGATTTTCTCTTGATCCGGGATTCTGCGTTTGATATCCAGTCTTTTAGATTGTTTACCAATTCAGACACGTTATGATTGCCGGGAACAGCAACACTCGAAACCGGATGAAGCACCATATTTGTTATCGATTTGAACATGTTGACTTCAGTCTCTTCCAGACTAAGCCCCTTCTCTTCGCACACTTCGAGCAACTCTTTGGCCATGCGTGGGAGATCTCGCAGCTTCCTTTCCAGCAGTACTTCTACTATCCTCCCAGCTGCAACCGGTTGTTTTCCCCGCCATTGGAGGCGCAGGTTAATTTGACAAATAGCGTCTTCGACTATCTCCAGGTCATGGAGGATGCGTTTGGCCATAGGCAACACTTTGCTAAGCTCGGCCGTCTCGCCCCCAGCCTGTACCCTTGAGTTTACTACTGAATCCAGGCAAACCACCCCGTCTCTAGCCGTGACCCGAGCTTTTTCTACGATGCCCAAGACCTTGATCATACCTTCTGCGCTTACAGTCATGCCCGAAGTAACGTTGCCTTTAATCAAGACGTCGCCCGAAAACCTGATGTTACCCGTACTGATATCAACATCGCCTTCAATCAATAACAATGGCAAGACTTCGACCAGGTTTCCCGTGACCTTGGGCCTCCCGCTTATCGTTGCCACCAATCGGTCATCAACCTGCCTAACTCCTTTTCCAACTCTAAAATGAGCGGCTCTAGGCAATTTAACTCCTATCTCTTTCCCCGTCACCGTCATCCCCGGCTGCCCCTGAACCGGTTCTACTATTCTGGCCACTACCTCGCCCGCCTTTACCGACTCGAAAATGTTCAGTTCTCGAAAATCAACTTTTTGTTCATCCTTTGCTGCGGTTGTGTCTGTATGCCGCTCATAAACTAGATCAAGGTATCCGTCCTTACTAGGTACCGCAGGCCTGCCGAAAGCTACGGCCACACGCAGCCCATTAGCTTTAAGCACCGCTGTCCTCACTTTCTCCTCATCCACCCCGTATACTACTCCTTTTTCTCGCAGGGCCTGCAGCACTTCGTCGACAGACAGAGGAGGTAAAGGCTCTTCAAACTCTTCCACCGCTAGCTCGAGCTCAGCTGCCGGTTCCGCGTCCCGAAGCCTTCTAACCTTCCTGACTGGAGGATATACAGTAAGATAGGCACACAGACCGTCTTTAGAAATCTCGATCTCGTATAGTCTCTGATCTTCCGGGGCAATTACCTCACATACGATCTCGTCCTTGTCGGTTACTACGGTTCTCTTGGTATGCGTTATTCCGTTAATTCTCAGCTTGATTTGGGGGCACGGCGCAACAGTCGGATAACGCCCGTTACCCCTAGGAGGAATAACGACTATTGTTCCGTCCTTTACCCCTACCAAGCCGTCTCGGTCCTCTGTCGCCTCTCTTGCCAAATCAAGTACCAGGGCTTCTAGGACCCGCTCGTCGTCATCTATCCCGTCTCTTTCCTGGTCAATCATTTTTACCTTTATCACAGCCGGAGCACGACCGAAGCCGAGGAACCCACGACTTCCCTTATATATCACCTCGATTTCCATCCTATCCCGGGATATCTTCAAAGCACTCTCCGCCTTGGCGATAGCTTCAGCAACGTTGCTTCCCTCAAACCAATGTGTTTTTGTCATCTCCGGTCACCCTGCGGCAGCCGGCATACTTTAAAATCAGTTTTCGCTATATTCAGAACCATCCACCTCGCCCCGTGAGAACAATTAATGCCTGCTATCGTGCTAATTCCGGTAAGTGTCCGTTTTTTAAGACATATTCGACGTTGCTCGAAATTTCCCTGCTCGCTTTCAAATCCGTCCAATCCTGGTTCTCGAAAACCGGTTACGGTCGGGAAAACAGGAACAAGTAAACGTAAAGAACTTGTCCCATAAAAAAACAGACAATTACGACGTTTCAGCCAAAGTTTCCCTACTGTGCTCAAGTGACGACTTGCCGCATCTATCGCCGGGAAAGATTCTTGGTCACCATTGCTTGCAAAACAAAAGTACCACTACCCACAATGTAGTGGTACTTTCGGATCTAATCACTCATACTTCATACAGCTTTTCAAAGCTTCCCAACGTGAACCTGACTATCCTTCATCCGTACCCAGTTGGGAAAGTTCTAATTACCAGCAGATCCAGAATTCCGGCCGTCTGGACTCGGACTGTTCTCCCCCTCGATCCCGCTTTCCATCACCGAGGGTTCAAAGTCAAAGGAACCATCGTTGACGAAAACAACCTCGTTGCACTTGGGACATATGATCTCAATAACGTCGTCATCTTCCAAAACGTCGGCATCGAAGTACACCTCTTCTCCGCACTTCTTGCAGGTCATATAGATGCAATCGTCGCCGTATATGTCTTCTTCCAGCAGGTTCAGGTCATCATCAATGCTTTGGACATACTCCTTAAACTCTTCCATTTCCGTCCGCAAAACACAAATGTCGTCTATTACCCCCTCCAGCACGTCCAATATGCCGTTCATAATCTTGCCCTGCGGGCCAAGCTCGGCCACGTTTATGCCTTCGCTCAACCCTTTCAAATAGCTAATCCTTTCTGACAAGTTTTTCAAACACGATCCCCCTTCTCGCGCCTGATCTCTGCCTCCGGGACCAGGTCACAACTCATTTATATAGTATTATTCCGCTCCAAAGGGGGTTTTATTTCAAACGCGTTCAATATACTCTCCGGTTCTGGTGTCGATCCTGACTCGATCCCCGACGTTCACAAAAAGAGGAACCTGAACCGTGGCCCCGGTTTCGAGTACTGCTGACTTGGTCCCACCGGTGGCCGTATCGCCCTTGATTCCAGGCTCTGTTTCTACGACCTCTAATTCAACAAAGTTGGGCATTTCTACCCCCAAGATCTGTCCCTGATAAAGTAACACCTGAATTACCATCTGCTCCTTGAGGTACTTGATCCCGTCGCCAATTTGGTCCTTACTAAGCGATATCTGGTCGTAGCTTTGGGTATCCATAAAAATATAGTCCTCACCGTCGTTATACAAGTACTGCATTTCTCTCTTGTCTAGACGGGCTCGCGGCACCTTTTCTCCGGCTCGAAAAGTCCGCTCTATGACCGCTCCTGACCGGATGTTCTTCATCTTGGCCCTAACAAAAGCAGCTCCTTTGCCGGGCTTAACGTGCTGGAATTCTACCACCTGCCAAACATCGCCCTCTACTTCGATGGTCAATCCAGTCCTGAAATCATTAACAGAGATCAAGCCCTTCCCCTCCTACTGAATAATAAGCAACTTCTTTTCTGCTTTGGTCAAAACTTCACAACCTGTTTCTTTTACTATTACGACATCCTCAATCCTAACTCCTCCCCAACCGGGGATATAAACCCCCGGCTCAATCGTTACAACCATGTTCTCGGCCAGGATTTCCTCACTTTTCGAACTGACCGCCGGTTCCTCGTGCACTTCCAAGCCCAAACCGTGGCCGGTAGAATGGACAAAATGCGGCCCTAATCCGTGTTTTTCAAGATATGAACGGGCCGCTCTATCAACTTCTCGGCACGCTACGCCAGCCCTCACCGTCTCTATGGCCGCAACCTGGGCCTCCAAGACCCGATAATACACCTCGCGTAGGCGATTAGAAACCGTTTCAATAGCCACCGTGCGGGTGGTATCTCCAGCATAACCCGAGTAAAAACCACCAAAATCCAAGGTCAACATGTCGCCCGGTTCGATGCGTTTATCGGTAGGTTGACCGTGAGGTAGGGAAGCCCGGGGCCCGGAAACCGCGATGATATCGAAAGCTTCCTTTGTACAGCCTCCGCGGCGCAGAAGCCTCACCATTTCCCAAGCAATATCTCGTTCTGCCCAACCTGGCCCAATGTTAGCAATCAGGTTCTCGAATGCCCAGTCACCGATCCTGATAGCCTCGGCAATGTAAGCTATCTCCGACTCATCTTTCACCTTCCGCAACTCCTCGACTAGCCCGCTTTGCGGTTGTAGTCTATCGCCGATTTCTTTACGCAGTCGTAGGTACTGATCATAAGTAAGGTGCCGGCTCTCAAATCCAACCCGCCCGAGACCTCGAGCCAGCTCCCCTATCACCCGCAAGTAATCGGATTCTGCCTCGACTACCTCCCAACACCGGCACTCGACCGTCGCCTGCTCAGTATATCTTCGATCGGTTACTAAGTATACCCTGTCTCCGGTAACCAAAACTAAGCCGTCTGTACCAGTAAAACCGGAAAGGTAAAGACAGTTTTCCCTTTTGGTGACCACCATCGCTTCTATTCCTTGGCGTTCCATCAACCGTCTTAGCCGCTCTACCCTGCTCAAACCTTCTACAGCCACCCTCTGTCCGACACCCCCCATCCTGACCGATATTTTTACCTAACTATCTTATCCCACGCCGAAGAAACGAAACTCATCGTCTCGCCATATGATTTAGACGCTGATTTACGCAGATTTTTTAAAAAACATAATCATACGTGATTTCACTGCGAAAAGGGTAAACCATATAGTCTTAACCTAACATATTATGGCTATTATTGGTCCTAGCGCTACATACGGGCAAACAGACAAGCACCGGCCAACCTGAAGGGGTTTTTGCAGTGAAATCACCATATTATTCGGTTTTTTGAAGCCTCATACTATTGAGACTTTTACATAGTAATAATCGCTTCGAATTCTATCAGCGTAAATCAGCGTCAAATATCAAGTGTTAATCCGCGCCTCGTTCTCGCAGCAAAGAACATGCCGCCTCGACCGCTAAACGGTAACTCAAGGTTCCCAGCCCGAAGACACCCCCCAGGGCGACCGGTGCCACCAAAGACCGGTGGCGAAACTCTTCACGGGCGTAAGGATTGGTCAGGTGTACTTCGATAACCGGCAGCCGCACGGCCTTCAAGGCATCATGCAGGGCTATACTATAATGGGTCAAAGCCCCGGCATTCAGGATGAGAAAATCGGCTTTCCCTTTGGCTGCATGGATGCAATCTATAAGCTCGCCTTCGTGATTGGATTGGTAAAACTCTATGTTTACCCCCCATTTCCGGGCGACAGTCTCCAGCTCTCGGTTCAACTCTTCCAAAGTCACGTTTCCGTATAGCTCCGGCTCCCGGCTTCCTAAAAGGTTTAAGTTAGGCCCGTTTATCACCAGAATCGTCCGCATTATCTCATTCCCCCGCGATGCTCAAGCCCTTCACTCTCAAGGTGGGCGCTCCAATCCCGCCAAAGAAACGGAGGTCTTCTCCGACGCCCTCCACTCCCTGCAAAAACTCCTGTAAATTACCGGCAATAGTAATGCTTCGCACCGGTCTGGTCAGTTCCCCGTTTTCAATCAAGATGCCCGCAGCTCCGACTGAAAAATCTCCCGAAATCGGATTCGCGGTGTGTATTCCCATAACTTCGGTCACGAAGAGCCCTTGAGATACCTCTTTTATCAGCTGTTCGGGTCTGCTCACACCCGGAAGAACAAATAAATTGGTGATACCTACCCCGGGCAGGCTGCGAAACGATCCCCTGACCCCGTTCCCGGTCGACTTGGTATTCGCTTTATTGGCAGTGTAGGTATCGTACAAGAACCCTTTCAGTATTCCACGATCGATCAAGACCGTCCGTTGGGTGGCAACTCCTTCCCCGTCGAACGGGAAACTGGCTATTCCTTGCGGTGAAGTTCCGTCATCGACAAGAGTAAAATTGCCGGCAGCTACTGTTTGTCCGATTTTGCCAGCCAGGAAAGACTTGCCTTTCTGCACGGAATCCGCGTTGACCGAGTTAACCAGAACTCCTAGAAAGCTAGTAACAACGTAGGGTTCAAATATACACGGTACCGATCTAGAAGTTATCGTTTTCGCCCCCAGCATGCGCACCGCGTTATGCGCCGCTTCCCTTCCCACCCGGGCCGGATCTAGTTCTTTTACCCGCCTAGCAGCAGCATACCCAAAGCCGGTCTGGGCATCTCCCTCTTCTTCTGCCACCAGGTAAGCGTACAGGGTACAAAAAGCCCCCCTTTCAAAAGCTTTGATTCCGTTGGTATTAAAGACGGCTAGAGCAAACTCGGAATCTTCGTAAGCTGCTTTTTCAATGACCTTGATTCTGCGATCGTAAGCAAGTGCCGCCGATTCCAGATCCCGGGCCATCTGAATCTTCTCCTCAACGTTAACCCGGCGCACTTCGGGATCGTATACATTGAGCTCCGGGTACTGGTATCGTCCTGCCGGCAGGCTGTTGTTTTCATCGCTCGCGGTAAATTTAGAACTTTCGACAGCCCGGTCCAGAAGCTGGTTCAAAGCCTCTGGACCGAGATCCGTGCTGTAAGCGAACCCTACCCTGCCTTCTTTGATAACCCTAACTCCTATCCCTAATTCTTCTGCTTCTGCCAGGGTCTCGACTGTTCCTTGTGCCACCTCTATGCCCAGTTCCCGGTTATAGAACAGAAACGCCTCCGCCTCTACCCCTTTTTGTCTGGACATCTCCACGACCTGTTCTCCTGTCTTCACCAACTCGTCCCGCATCAGCGCACCACCTTTTTCTGCCTTAGACCTTTTTATAGGGCTGTTCCTCCAACCGTCAATTCACGGATACGAATGGTAGGTTGGGCATCGGAAACCGGTACCCCCTGCCCATCCTTACCGCACTGCCCGATGGCAAACTCTAGGTCTGATCCAACCATATCGATGTTATTGAGGGCCTCCGGCCCGTTGCCGATAAGCGTGGCCCCGCGAACCGGGTATTTTATCTCTCCGTTTTCGATGATATAACCTTCCTGAACCTCAAAAACAAAATCTCCGTTGGTAGTGTTTACCTGTCCGCCGCCCATTTTGCGGACTAAAAGACCTCGAGAAGTGCTCTTTACTATCGATTCGGGATCATCGCGGCCGGGGGCTATAAATGTGTTGGTCATGCGAGGGATCGGTTTGTATTGATACGACTCCCTGCGCCCGTTGCCGGTCGACTGGCGGTTCTCCTTTCTCGCGGTTAGCCGATCATACATGTATTCGACCAAAACCCCGCGGTCAATCAACACCTTGCGAACGGCTTTTACTCCTTCATCATCAAAGCAAAAACTGCCGTAGTTACCCGGCAAAGTAGCGTCGTCGATAACGCTGACGCATTCTGAAGCCACCTTTTGCCCTAATTTGCCCCGGTATACCGACAACCCTTTCTGCACCAAGTCGGCTTCCAATCCATGTCCACAAGCCTCATGCACCATCGTCCCACCGGCTTCGGAGGACATGACAACCGGCATCCTTCCCGCCGGGCATGGCCGTGCCTCTAGCATCAGCAAGGCACGCCGGGCTGCTTTTCGAGCCACCTCGGTTGCAGACTTTTCCTCAAGTAGTTCCCAGCCCTTGACCGCGCCCAGGGCTTCGTACCCGGTCTGAATCAGCCCGTTTCTCGCCGCCACTGCATTGACCACGAAACGCACCCTGGCAGTTTCGTCCTCCACCCAGTCACCTTCAGAGTTGACGATCAGTACCTTTCGTTCAATGTCGGCCAAACCGACCGTCACCTGTTTGACGTTGGAACCCAGCTCCCGTGCCGCTTCGTTGGCAGCCAGGACCTGCTCCATCTTGAAATCAAACCCCACTGCTGACGGACGTCGAACAATCGCCAGCCTAAAATCTGGCTTCAATACCTTAAAGTCAAGCGATACATCCGTCTTTTCGCTCGCGTTCTTCACCACGTGGGCTGCTACAGAAGCCGCGCTTATAAGGCTTCGTTCGCTCAGATCATTAGTAAAAGCGTAGGCGGTGTTGCCTTGGCTGATAACCCTAATCCCCGCTCCCTTCTCGCTCCCGCTATGCACGCGCTCGATCTTGTTGTCCTCGCAAAAAACGCTAGTAACCGCCCGGTTCTCAACATACAGTTCCGCAAACTCAACCCCACGGCTCATCACCGCCCGTAAGACCTTTTGCACCAGCTCTCGGTCAATCATGACGCCTCTTTGCTCCTCTCGTCGTATTGTAGACCCGTAGCCACAGATGAATATCGCTCATTAGACGCAGATTTACGCTGATTTTGTAATGTAATCTTCATAACTTATCCTTGTGATTCCGGTACTTAAGGCTGCTGAGGAAAAAGACTCCTATCCCTGGTATTTGGGGCCGTAACAGTCTTCAAACTTTTCTCATTTTCTAGTTTTTGCAAAGAAGGATCAAAATACACGACTATAGTACACTCGCACACCATAAGACCAGACTTTTCCTGTAGCATAGTCTCATCCGTCTGCTCTCCCTGGTCAGTGCTCCCCGGTGACGGCACCAGTTCCCGTTCAGCCACGCTTGGCGCAAGGTTCAGTCTTCGAGAATTAGCTTCCACTTGCTGGTACAGCCTGATTTTTTCGACCGACAAAAATCGTTTGCCCGTTTCCACACCTTGCAAAAACGACCACAAGTCTTCGTATTTTCCCTCTAGCCGGCATCTCAACGCGTAGCTGGGGAAGGGCTCCTCTTTACCAGAAACATGGGTTACACGTTCCACTTTCGACAGTCGGATGCCGCTAGCCCGTGCCAATTCAGTAAGGTACAGCAGTAACTCGTCCCTCCCTGGCTCATGAGGCACCTGGGCATCGTTCTCCCGGCCAAGTGCTGCTAATTGGGTTCTTGTAGCTTGAAGGCTTGACGGTTTGTCAGACCCGGCCTTTGTCTTTTCTAATTCTTTCTGCAGCCCGGCGTTGCATATCTCAATTTTTGCCGTCTCTTCCCGTAGCGGCTGGTAGAAACAATTATAGAATAAAATCCAAGACACTACTACTATTACCAGTACAGAAAATTCCTTGATCCTACTTATACCCATGCTCAGCGATCGCTCTCCCGAATAGAACTGCTCAGTTGCACCTGGATATGAAAACTCACTCCACCGTCCTCCGTTTCTTCGCACCTCACCAGCTCTGCTTCTTTAAAAAACGATTGTTCAGTAAGTCCTTTTAGAACCTGAGCAACGGCCGCATAGCCTGGCCCCAGTCCCTTCACAGCCACGCTATTTTCGTCGATTGAAAGCTCAGAAAGGCACGTGCCGGCAGGCAGCAGCTTTTCAACCCTAAGCAAAACCTTGGTCATCAATATGCGGCTCTCTTCCAGTTTCCTGATTTTTAAGGCCTTTCCCTTCACCACTTTTTGCGAGGCCGCTATATCGGGCACGACGAGCGAAACGTTTTCTTGGCGCCTAATGCTCTCCAATAAGAGTGCATTGCGCTCCTGGGCCTGCTGCCTGGTCTGGTAAATACTGTACCCCATCGCGATCATGACACCGTAAGCTACCACCACCATCAAAGCCGTCCAAAACCATGTGTTGGTCCATAAACGTGTTTTTAGCGGCGAAGCTAACAAGTTTATGCGCGCATCCGTCTCCACTTAACCCATTACCTCCCTCCACGCCATCCCCAGAGCGGGCAAGTATGATGGCCCAGGTAGAGCGACTGAGTCTGATATTGCCGGAAAACCCGTCAGCGACAATGCATCCGAAATCTGCCAGTAGGGTAACAGTGATTGGAGCTTTTCCCCCATCCCTTCTCTCTCGGCTCCGCCTCCGGTAATCACCACCCGAGTGGGCTCAACCATAACCTTCTGTACCTGAGCGTATTCGAGGGTTCTATGTATTTCCCTAGCTACATCCTCTACCACTGGCTGTCTTTGATACTCGACGTAACCCAGGGCTAAGCTCCTAACCAGTTGTAGCCTTCCATAAGCGAAATAGGCGAACTGAACTCCGCTCGCCCCTAAATCAACCAGCAAGGTCCCCCCGCTATCGCACTGAGAATGCAACAAGCGATAGGCAGACAACGGTTGAATCTCAACCACCACCGGGGTGAGACCAGCTTCCTGGAGGGTCTGATTCAAATCCAGTACTATCGATTTTTTCACTCCCACCGCCAGCACTTCTGTTTCCCGGCCGTCTGGAGATCGCCCATACACCGCCACATCCACGACCGCATCTTCCCTCGGCCAAGGAAGGGAATTCTTTATCTGTAAATTTGCCGCCTGCTTCAGCTCTCTGGTCCCCAGAGAAGGTAAAACCATGCATTTGATATAGCAAAACGAAGCGGGTACGGCCGTAACCACCCTGCGGCTCCTAATCCCTTTTTCCTCAAGCAGCCTCCGTATGGCCGCCGCAATCGCGCCCTTGTCCCTGATCAATCCCCGGTCGACTGTTCCGGGGGGAACCGGTCCCCTACCCCAAGCCTCTATGACGCACCTTCCCCCCGCTCTCTTCAACTGCACTACTTTTATACTTTCGCTCCCCAGGTCAAGCCCTACCCCGCTCGACCGACCCCTCAACCATTTCATTACCCTATACAGCGACCTCCTGGTACGATACCATGCTTCCGAGTACAGTGTCTTTTAAGACTTCGTTAGCCAACAAAACGCTTCTTCCCTCCCTGATAACAAACTCACCGTTGGTGTTGACCGTTACTTCATCGGCCGCGATCACGCCGTCAAAGGTCAGCGGTCCCTCTGCGGTTCCCACGTCAAAAGCTATCTTTGTGTTTGAATGGAGATAACCGCTAGGGATCAAAACCGCGTCTTGGTTAGCCGAGATTGACAAATCTTGGGCACAGATGATACTCAAACCGAAAGTGCTGTTCCCTTCTTCCTGTGCTGGGCAAACAGTAACCGATCCGGTCGAAACCAATAAGCTACCTTCACGACACGCCCTTATACTGTTGTCCAGGATCACGTCACCGTTAACTAGAACGTTGCTGCAAAATGCAAAATCATCCGCTGTCAATACCTTGGGCCCAGAATAAACCTGCCACTCGTCAGGGCACATCTGAGCTAGTTGCTTGAAAGTGTTTATGTCGATGTGCAAAACCGCGAATCCCGTGTATCTGTTTCCTACCTGCCGGTACATTCCTTCCGCCTGTTGAACGGCGGCATTTCCCTGCACGGTACAAAGACCGCTTCCGGATACAGCAACCCGTTTGGCTGAGAGCCCTACATAAGGGCTAATACCGAATTCCGCAGTCATAGTTTTTTTGGCCCCGTTATTCAGGACCGCCTGGGAGCGTGCTTCTATCATACCGTTTCCGTTGGGAGCGGTAATTACAACCGAAACCGTACCTTGGCCTAATTGCATGCCAAAACTGTGCTCGGTCAATATGGCTGAAACGTCGCGGGCCAACCCAGCTCGTGCTCTCTCTATTCCACAATCAGCCAACATTAAAGCCTGTTGCGAAGCCAGGTGATAGCTAGCCATCATTTTTTCACAAAACACGATGTTGGTAACCGCGCTTCCCAGAACCAGAAGGACTAAAACCAGGACCAGTGTAACCACAAGAACTGCCCCTTGGTCTCGAGAAAACCTGCACCCGGTCTTACCGCGACCCGACCTGCATCCCAACGCGGTTTCCCTGTGTTCAATTTCCAAGGTAAACCACCCTCATGACCTCATCCAAGCTGGTCAACCCTTCTCGCGCCTTCCTTATACCATCTTCCAGCAGGGTTGTCATTCCTTGTTCCCGGGCAGCGGTTTCCAGCTCTTCCTCTGTAAACGAATCGCTCATAACCATACCCCGCAAGTCGTGATTGAAGACCAGTACCTCCTGCACTGCCACCCTGCCTTGATAACCGGTCATACGGCAATAGTGACAACCCCGTCCCCGACGAAACCGCTTTCCTGTCAATTCCGGCATGCCGATCCTGACCGCAGTAAACTCATCCAAGAGGTATTCTTCGGCACACAGAGAACAAATCATCCGCACCAGCCTCTGGGCCACAACCCCTCTCAAGGAAGAACAAATGAGGTATGGCTCTATTCCCATGTCCAACAATCTCGTTATGCTGCCTACGGCGGTGTTGGTATGGAGGGTTGACAGTACCAGGTGACCGGTCATTGCCGCCTGAACCGCGAGGTGCGCAGTTTCGGTGTCCCTTATTTCCCCCACCATGATGATGTCCGGGTCCTGACGAAACACCGCCCTGAGACCATCGGAAAAAGTAAGCCCGATCCGCGGGTTCATCTGAATTTGGGTAATTCCCGCCAAAGAGTACTCGACCGGGTCCTCAAGGGTTATTATGCAGCGGTCTGGAGAGTTGAGGAAACGAAGCATCGTATAGAGCGTAGTGGTCTTTCCGCTCCCGGTCGGTCCGGTAACCAGCAAGATGCCGTGGGGACAAGCGAGTAGAGACATGAAACGTTCAAAGTTCGAGCTTTCCAACCTCAGCCCTTCAATATCGAGTATTCCGCGGGTCTGGTCTAAAACCCGCAATACCACTTGTTCACCGTATACGGTTGGAATAACAGCCACCCGAAGGTCAATACTGTGCCTCTCGATTTCTAACTTGATCCGTCCATCCTGGGGCAAGCGCTTTTCCGAAATGTCTAGATTGGCCATAACCTTGATGCGGGAGACCAAGGCCGGTCCTATGCTAACGGGCAAGTGTAAAACGTCGAAGAGCGAACCGTCTACTCTAAACCTTATCCTTATCGCTTCAACCTCAGGCTGAATATGAATGTCACTGGCCCGACACTGAAAGGCTTGAACAAAAAGCGAATCGAGAACCCGTACGACTGAAGTCTCATCCAAACGCGCTTCTTCTCGCCTCATCCTGCTGGAACTGGAGAACACGCACTGTCCTGCCGCCCAGGTCAAATCGCTCTGCCTAACTACCACTGGAACTACTTCCAAGCCCGTAGCATTCTGGACCTCTTCTATAGCCTTTTCATCCAGGGGATCTACCATGGCTAGAGTCAAATGTTGACCTTGGCGCGTTAAAGGAAGGATTTGATAATGCCAAATCAGGTAGGAGGGCAACATCCCCATCGCTTCAGCCTCTACCATGCGGGGATCTAAACGGGTGGTAGGAATGCCCAATGTCGCGGTTAAAGTATCCACAATTTCCTGTTCCGTAACATAACCTTTTCTTATCAGGATTGTTGACAAGGGTTCGCCGGTCTTGTTCTGTTCCTTCAAACTGGAAACGAGCTGACTGGCCGTGATCATTCCCGCTTCCCTTAGTACGTCACCCAAAGTTCTGCGGACCTGCATGACACCTTTCTCCTCACAGTCTAGGAATATTATACCAGTCCCGCAGCCGATTTGTAACCACAGATTTACACAGATTTTCACTGATAAACACTGATATTCGTTGATATATAACCACAGATTCACACAGATTCTGACTGATGGACACGGATGCTCCAGGCGTTTTACTCCTAGATCGGTGCTGTTCGCGTCCCAAGTACGCCCAACCATAAATACCCTGGTGCCAATTAACCAAGCTCAGTCACGTATCTGGATACGAAATCGCACCTTATTCTGCGATCGCAGGCGTGCTCAGAAGATTAATTCTTAAAAAATCAGTGGAAATCGGTGACAATCAGTGTGCATCTGTGGCTTGACTTTGATTACAGAGCACCTTCAGTATAAGTTCGTCGTCTATGTCATCCCTTACTACTGCACGACCGATTCCGCAGGGCAAGACCAACCGCAGTTTTCCGCCCCGGGTTTTCTTGTCACGGTACATGGCGTTCAAAATCGAACGGGAATCGAGTTGGGGTAACTTCACCGGCAGCCCCAACTCCACCAGCATACCGGTAACCCTTTCAACCTCTCCTGCCCCCATCAGCCCCAGATCTCGGGCAAGAGAACAAGCCAGTATCATGCCGATGGAAACCGCCTCGCCGTGCCGGTATGCACTGTATCCCGTCAAAGTCTCAACCGCATGGCCGAAAGTATGACCTAAGTTAAGGACGGCCCTTAGCCCCCGTTCGGTCTCGTCCTCCTCTACCACCATGGCCTTCAGTTCACAGCAGCGTTTGACTATGGATTCCATAACCTGTTCGTCTCGGTCTTTGATATCAGAAAGACGGTTTTCCAAAAAAACAAAGAAACTTTCATCGAGTATGATCCCGTATTTAACCACTTCAGCCATCCCCGCCGCAAACTCCCGTTCGGACAGAGAAGCAAGGGTATGCACATCCACGATGACCGTTCTCGGCTGGTGGAAGGCGCCGATCATGTTTTTGCCGGCCTGGTGGTTGACTGCCACTTTACCCCCGACGCTGCTATCGACCTGAGCCAACAAAGTAGTGGGTATCTGGACAAAATCTATGCCTCTTTGGTACACCGCAGCCACGAAACCGGCCAGATCTCCTACTACCCCGCCACCCAGTGCCACCAACAGGCTTTCCCGGTCAATTCCCCGGCGGATGGCTTCGCCGATTACTTCTTCGGCTTGACCCATAGTCTTGTATTCCTCTCCGTCCGGGATCAGTGTTGCTACCACCTTCAGCCCCGAGTCTTCGCAGCTTTTTATTACGGCCGCTCCATAAAGTGAAAAAACGGTCGGGTTGCTGACCAAGAACAGGTTCTCGCTTCGAGCTCCCTCTTTTATGATCTGCCCGCTTTGCTCTAACAGGTTTGCCCCGATGTGGATGTCATAGCTTCTCGCTCCTAAGTTAACACTAACCTTTGCCATAACAAAACTCCTTCAGATTCAGGATTATCTTATGAACTAGTTCTTCGATGCCGTGGGTACTGGTGTCCACCGTAATGTGAGCACACTGATAATATTTCTCCCTCTCTGCCATCATCGCCCGCAAACGCTCCAAGGTCAGTTCACGATCGATGAGGGGACGGTGATGCCGTTTTCTCATCACCCTCCTGAACACGTCTTCGGGACTTGCTTTTAAGCCTATGATCACCCCGTTCTCTCCCAACACCTTCATGTTCTCCGGATCTAAAGGCATGCCCCCGCCGCAGGATATGATGAGGCCTTCTCTTTGGGCAAGTTTGTGAGCCAGCAGTTTCTCTTCGGAACGAAAACGTTTTTCTCCGTGTTTTCTGAAAATCTCGGCCACTGTCATACCTGTAATCTTTTCGATTTCGCGATCCGTATCGACGAAAATCATTCCCAGCTTGCGGGCTAGGCGTTGCCCGATGGTCGACTTGCCGGTTCCCATGAACCCGATTAAAACGATGTTCTTTCCCATTTCCAAACCCTTCTCAAGTATTCAAGATAACGCTTGTAGCTGGTCTTGATTTCTTGCATGGTATCACCGCCGAACTTCTCCAAGAGAACCCCAGCTATGACCCATGCTGCTACCGCCTCCCCGATAACCGCAGCTGCCGGAACCGCACAGATATCGGACCTCTCCACCTGCGCTTGTTCCTCCTGCCAGGTACGTATGTTGACGCTAGTCAAAGGATTGTACAGAGTCGGTATGGGTTTCATATAACACCGGACCCAAACCGTTTCCCCGTTGCTTACCCCGCCCTCAATGCCCCCTGCTCGATTGGTAGAACGTCTAATACCTCCTTCAGCTTCATAGTAGATCTGATCGTGAACTTGGGAACCAAACCTCCCGGCAGCCGCCACCCCATCTCCTACCTCAACCGCCTTAACTGCCGGGATACTCATTAGTCCTCCTGCTAAGCGGCTGTCCAACCTCCGGTCCCACTGGGTATAACTGCCCAAGCCCGGCGGAATATTCAGCGCCCCTATCTCGAAACAGCCTCCGAGTGACTCTCCCCGGACACGGGCCGTGTCTATCTCGGCCATCATGGCCGCTGCCGCTTCCTCATCATAACAGTGAACGGGGGAAGCATCGATTTTCTCCATCAATTGCGGCAAGCTCTCGTGGTCGACCGGCATCGATTCTGCCCTCACCTGACCGATGGCCACTACCTGGCTGTAGATCATGATGTTCAGCTCTTCCAAAAGCCGGCGACAAACAGCCCCAACTGCCACCCGCATGGCCGTCTCCCTGGCGCTGGCCCTTTCTAGTACATTCCGCAAGTCCTCATGGCCGTATTTCATCCCACCGGCCAGGTCCGCGTGCCCGGGGCGAGGCCTGAATACTTGCCTTTCTCCGGTCCCCGGTCCGGAAGCTGACATGATCTGCTGCCAATTAGAATAATCCCGGTTTTCAACAATCAAAAAAACGGGGCTTCCCAGCGTCTTGCCATGCCTAACCCCAGAAAGAATCTTCACTGTATCGGTCTCGATAGCCATCCGTTTGCCCCGCCCGTGCCCTTTTTGCCGGCGGGATAACTGGCGGTTAATATAATCTTCGTTTATTTCCAGACCGGCAGGAAGCCCATCTATTATGCCCCCCAAAGCCGGTCCATGAGATTCTCCCGCAGTTAAAAACCTTAGCATGACCGCTGCCTCCCTACTTCTTTATGTATCCACCTCGAAAATACTTGGGCTCCATGAAAACTATAAACGCGTTCGGGTCTACCTCTTCTATTTTCTCTGACACCTGTTGGGCAAGATTTCGTTTCACAAAAATGTTAATAACCAGTTTGGGGCCCTCACGACCGCTTCCTTCCCATGTCGTGACTCCAAACCCCTGGTCTCGCAGGTATTCAACCAACCTATCATTGTTGTAATCGGTTATAACCTGTAGCCCCCTGTAGCCGAGCGCCAGTCTTTCCTCTATGACAATACCCACTAAAACGCCGCTGGCAAAACCTAAACAGTAGGCAATAAGCCGGGGAGGTTCATGCAGGCTGTTAATCACCTTGCCCAAAGCCACTACATATACCATTATTTCGAAAAACCCGATACCAGCTGCCAGGTACCGTTCTCCGCGAATAGTAAGGATCATGCGTACCGTTCCCAAAGAAACGTCGATGATCCGAGCAAAAAATATGAACATCAGATCAAATACCAAGGACACCCCCAGCACCGCCTTTATTTAGCAAGATTAGACGCTGATTAACGCAGATTACTATACATAACAATATAGATAAAAACTTCCCATTTCTCTCATCGCAATAACCGAGACAACTCCAACCACCCACTAACTCACTCCACCGGAGGCGTAGAAGACAGCCGAACCCGGCCCACCACGGGATTGACCACCACGTACAAGCGCTGACCACGGCGGTTCTCCAAAGCCACCGTACCCCCTGCTGTAGGAACTCCCAAGGGACTGAACTGGCACATAATCCAACCCCGAGGGTCCTTGGGAAAACTGACATAGAGAAATCTGACCCCTGAACTCAACATGTAGGTCTTGGTAGTAGGCTGGTAGACCCGGTAATACTGGTAGTCGGGGTAAAAGCGAACCTGGTTCGATTGCATGGTTGCCACTGCCCGGTGACGGGCCAACCGCAGCTGTCTGGATATTTCGATTGCATCTTTTCTTAGTTTTATGTAATCCGAAAGGACGCTAAACTTGGGAACGGCTATCAGTACCAGAACCCCGATAATTGCCAGAACGACCCCAAGTTCCAGTAAAGTAAAACCCCTGACCGTTGTCCTTATCCTACCCCTCTGCATTACCCTCGGTGAGTAAATGGATGACCACCTCGCGCATTACTTCCAAAGGAGCCGCAACGCCGGTTAGCAGCTGGAAAGCCAAAGCGCCTTGATGAACAAACATGCCTACCCCGTTTACAGTCTTAAGCCCCCGCATAGACGCCTCCATCAGCAACCGGGTCTGAATCGGATTATACACGATGTCGCACACAACCAATCCCGGATGGAACCACTCGGGGTCTAGAGGCGGCATTTCTCGGATCCAAGGGTACATCCCGATAGAGGTGGTATTGATCAACAGATCGGCCTCCTCAATCGCCTCTTGGAGGCAAGCCCTTTCCCAGCCGACTGCCTTAACGGGAACGTCACCGATGGCCTCTAACTCCCCGGCCAGAGCCTCGGCCCGGTCTACGCTCCGATTTATCAACACCAGCGACTCGACTTCAGCTTGAACCAGGTGGTAAGTAATAGCCCTAGCTGCACCCCCGGCTCCTAAAACCACCACCCTCTGTCCACCCGGCAACACCCCTTGCTCCTGTAATGAAGCCATAAAGCCGGCTCCATCGGTGTTGTACCCGACCAGCTTCCCTCCACAGTTTTTGACAACATTAGCGGCCCCACACCACCGCGCTTCTTCTGATAAATCATCGAGGTACCCGATGACAGCTTCTTTGAAGGGGATGGTGACGTTGACTCCATCGATCCCGAGGGCCCGTATGCCATCGACCGCCTCTTTCAGAGCATGGTTGTCCACCACGAAAGGCACATAAACGTAGTTCAGCCTGAGGTGCTCGAGAGCCCGGTTATGCATCTGCGGAGAAAGCGAGTGACCGAGAGGATTTCCGATTATCCCTAGCACCCTTGTGTCAGCCTTAACCTGCATTATAAACGTTCCACCTCTTAATAGACTATCATCAATCCGTCATGCTTCAACACCGAAAAAACCAGTAAACCACCACACCCAGGCCGCTTAGTGCCGGATGGAACCACGGAGTCTCGATTCGCCTGTCAACGTATCGACTCTCAGCAGTCGCGGCATTGCATGGTTAGAGAGTACGGCTTTCTATTTTCATCTTTGGTCTCCTTACTAACCTTTCCAAGTTTCTTAGGAAAATCCTCGTACCGAAGAACTCCCGCGGGTTGAGGGGAGACACTAGTATGGTTAGCATCCCCATCAAGTTTCCTCCCAAGACATCTGTAAACACCTGATCCCCCACTACTGAAGTCTCCTCAGGTAGAGAACCTACTTGCTCCAGAGCCCTCCGAAAAGCCCGCCGCAGAGGCTTCCCGGCACGGCAAACGTACGGAATGTCCAAAATATGAGCTACAGCCTTCACCCTGCTTTCCTTATTGTTAGAGACTATACAAGCCTTGCCACCCGTTTCCTTAAGCTTATCCACCCAGGCTATAATCTCTGGCCTTACCTCGTTGCTGTTCCATTCCGTCATGGTGTTGTCAAGATCCAAAATAAACGAGGTTATACGGTTCTGTCGCAGCTCTTCCACCGGAATGTCTAAAACCGAATTTACACACATATCTGGGTGCAATATCTTAAACACCGGCTCCTCCCTCTATTATTTAAGAGTTGAGAACTAAACTGAAAGAACATCCAGGTTAATTTCCCGTATGAGCTTTTTTAAGGCTCGTTTTTCTATACGCGAAACATAGGAGCGAGAAATTCCTAGTTTTCTGGCTATTTCACGTTGGGTAGCTTTGAGGCCTGAAAACAACCCGTAGCGCATTTCGATAACCTGGCGCTCCCGCTTGCTCAAGGCCCCCAATTTCTGCCTTATCTTTTCTTCCTGTAGCCTGGTTTCTACAACATCGACTATCTCGTTGTCCGTAGTCAAGATATCCAGGAATGTAATCTCGTTCCCTTCCTTATCATATCCTATAGGCTCATAAATAGAAACTTCCTGCTTAACTTTCCTGCTATTACGAAACCACATCAGCACCTCGTTTTCAATACAACGGGCTGCATAAGTAGCGAGCCGGGTCCCCCTCGCATAGTCGAAAGTGTTGATGGCTTTGATAAGACCGATGGTTCCAATAGAGATGAGGTCTTCCGTGTCCTCCCCTGTGCCCTCGAACTTCTTGATCACGTGGGCTACGAGGCGCAAATTGTGCTCTATGAGGATGTGCTTTGCCTCCTCATCTCCTTCCCTGGTCTTTTCTAAATAAATCCTTTCCTCTTCCTCGCTTAGCGGGTGGGGAAAAACCAGGTTATTGAGATAAGAAAAGAGCATCAACATGCCCTTCGTTAAAGAAAATATAGCCAGAGCCCACCCCAGGATGGTCATTATCCCACCTCCAAAATTTTCGGGCTATACATCCTATGGGGCTCTGGTCGAAAACGTGCTTGTCTTAGAGAGGGAATATTTTGGAAAAATTAAATAACAAACCCCGCGATATTCGGCCAGGTTACCGCTAGAAGGCCCAAGTGCTTGCGAATTTCGCGGAGACTCGATGCAGATTAATACACTATTAGGATTTACTTTATCTAATTGGAACCTGCATCAGGCTAGCAGATCCGTGGGAGTTGGTCGCTTTCCAACATATTCAATATACGGTGAGCTCCGAGCTCAGTTTCCAATAAAACCAGTCCCGGCACCTCATCCTTCACATACCCGATAACTGCGCTATCCCTGCTTTCGGGGAGCTGGCGTAGGTCTTCCACTATAGCCTGCGCCGCGTCTTTGGCAACCACCACAACCATTTTTCCCTCGTTGGCTAGGTAGAGCGCGTCCAGCCCTAACATTTCACATGCTCCCTGCACAACCGGATCGAGCGGAATATCCTCTTCTCTGACAATGAACCCCGTCCCTGACTGCTGAGCCAACTCATTTAAAACCGTGGCTACCCCTCCCCGAGTGGGATCGCGCATGCACCTCACCTCTTGGCCATACCGGGCCAGCAATTCACCCACGCGGTGCAGTGGCTGGCAATCGCTGGTTACCGGGGTGGAAAAACTCAAGCCCTCCCGCTGAGCGAGCACAGCTAAACCGTGTTCTCCTACCTTCCCCGTAACGATAACCGCATCACCGGGCTTAATACGATCCGGCCGGTAATCCACTTCGGTTCTTATTATTCCTATCCCGGTCGTGTTGATGAAAATACCATCTGCCTTCCCTTTCTCCACTACTTTGGTATCGCCCGTCACCAACTGTACCCCTGCCTCAAGAGCAGCTTTGCTCATGGAAGCAGCTATTTTCTCCAACTCCTCCACCCCGAATCCTTCTTCAATGATTAATCCCGCGGACAGGTACAATGGCCGCGCCCCGCACGCAACCAGATCGTTAACCGTTCCGTAAACCGACAGTTTTCCGATGTCTCCCCCCGGAAAGAACAGAGGGGTTATTACGAAGGAGTCCGTGGTCATGGCTATGCGTTGACTACCGACCTTCAAAATCGCCCCATCCAGCATCTGGTCGAGATACGGGTTAGCCCACGTCTTCTTAAACACGCTGTTAACGAGTTCTTGGGTCATCCTTCCCCCGCTTCCGTGTCCTAGCAAAATCTTTCCCGTTCTCATCTTCCAGCTCCTTCACCTGTTTTTTGGGAATAGCCACTGATGGACACAGACCCGGCACTCAGCCGACTGAAGTTGTAACATGACAGTAGGTCCCAAAATGCTAGTCGTTAATCAAGACTTGAGCTGAGTGCCGGGTCTGTGGCTTCAGGCCCGTTTCCGACCGTAGCGATAATACGCGGCACAAGCCCCTTCCTGTGAAACCATGCAAGGTCCCACCGGCTTGACCGGGGTGCAGGCCTGGCCGAACAACGGACACTCATAGGGCGTGATCACACCGCGTAATACATCCCCGCACCTGCATCCTTTAATGATCCGCTCTTCCACCTCAGGAATGTCGAATCTGCGCTGCGCATCCCATGCTCCGTATTCTTCCCTGATTTCGAGACCGCTGGCCGGTATGATCCCTAAGCCCCGCCAGCTAGCATCCGTCGCAGTGAACACGCGTTCGATGGCCGCCTGGGCTAGCGGGTTACCCTCCGGCCGCACGATTCGCCGGTACTGTATCTCGATCTCCGCTACCCCCCGGTTTAACTGGCGCAAAAGCAGCCATATACCCTCCAGGATATCCAAGGTTTCGAATCCGGTTATCACGCAAGGCTTGTGGTAACGGGAGACGACCGGCTCGTACGGCTTTACTCCGGTTACGGCCGAAACGTGTCCTGGACAGATGAGCCCGTCGACTTTAACCGACTCGTCGGAAAAAACCGCGTCCAAGGCCGGCCCCACCAGCTTGTGCAGCGACCAAACGGAAAAGTTGGCCAAACCAGACGCAGCCGCCTGCTCGATGGTCAGGGCTACGGCCGGAGCTGTGGTTTCAAAACCTATGCCCAGAAACACCGTTTCCCGTTCCGGGTTCTGGCGGGCGATCTCCAGGGCGTCCGAGGGAGAGTATACCACCCGCACGTCTGCCCCTCGTGCCTTCTCCTCCTGCAAGGAACTTTCCGACCCCGGAACCCTCATCATATCACCGAAAGTGACCAGTATGACCCCTGGTCGTCGCGCCAGTTCGATAACAGCATCGATGTCAGATTGGGCGGTGACACACACCGGACAGCCCGGACCTGAAAGCAGCTTCAGGTTAGGAGGGACCAGGCTTCTCAGCCCACTTCTGGCAATGGCCACGGTATGGGTACCGCATACCTCCATCAATGAGACTTCACGTTTCTCTCTTTTTATGTCTGCTAACAAACGTTCAGCGTATTCCCTAGAGTTGCGCATATTGCCGAAGCTCCTCCAGTATGCCCAGGGTTTCCTTAGCCCAGGCTTCGTCTACTATCTGCATGGCAAACCCCGCGTGAATAAGCACATACTGACCCACCTTCACCTCGGGGGTAAGCCTGATGCTGATTTCCAGCGAGTTCCCGCTCACATCGACCCTCGCCCTATCGTTCTCCAGTATTTCTTCTACCCTTCCTGGAACGCCTAAACACACTATCGTTTCACCTCGCTCGCAACGTAGGCCTGCCCCAGGGATATGCCCCCATCCCCGGGTGGAACCTGGGTATGTTGGTAAACTCTAAAACCTTGTTTCTTCAACTGTTCCCTCACCTTTTCCAATAATATCTGGTTGTAAAAAACCCCGCCGCTCAACACTACCCGCTCCAGGCCGGTTTCGTCTCTCATCCTCTTCAGGGCATCGGTCATCGCAGCGACAAGAGTCAGGTGGAATTTCATGGCCGTTTCCCTAGGATCCTTCCCGCTCTCACAGTCTTTTATCATTTCTACCCACATGGGAAGAATATCTAGCTGCCAAATTTCGCCTTCCTTTTTAAGAGAATAGGGATAGTGCCCTGCAGTCTTGGTGTCAGCAAACGCTTCCAGCTCCACCGCTGCCTGTCCTTCGTACCGGTTTAGGTAGCACACTCCCAGGAAGGCCGAAACCGCATCGAACAGACGCCCGCAAGACGAGGTTTTCATGACATTACCTCTTTTTCGCACCTGATGACCCAAAATCTCTATCTCTTCCCCTGTCATGACAGGCAAGTACCGTCTCGCCACCTCGCAGCCCCGGTCGCCCAAAGCCTCCAGTAGGTAAACCAAAGCCATCCGGTACGGACGTTTAGCCGTCGCGTCCCCGCCGGGAAGAGGAACGTAGCGCAAATGGCCGAGGCGCGTGAAACCACGGCGGTCTCCTTTCAGAAATTCGAAACCCCAGACTGCACCGTCAGTTCCCCAACCGGCACCGTCACAGATAACCCCAAGGACCTCGCCCTCCAAGCCGTTTTCGGCCATGGCCGCAGCCAGATGGGCATGGTGATGCTGCACCGCTACCCTGTCAATCCCTAACTGCTTCTCGGCCCAAATCGTCGTTTGATAGTCCGGGTGAAGGTCATGGGCGATGACCTCCGGTTCAACCGCCAGCATCTTTTTGAATCGCGGTATTCCCTCCAAGAATTTTACCCAGTTGGAGTAGTTATTCAGGTCACCCCAGTGCTGGCTCAAAAAAGCCTCGTCACCCCTGGTCATGCAAAACGTATTCTTCAACTCACCGCCGAGAGCCAAGACCGTACGGGTATTTCCGGGCAGCTTGATTCCCCGCGGCACAAACCCCCGGGCCCGGCGCAAGAACTGGGGATTCCCTACGGGCGTGACTCTCATCACCGAGTCGTCACACGGGTTGTAAATGTCCCGGTTATGCACGACAAAGTAATCGGCTATCCCGCGCAGTTTGAACAAGGCTTCATTGTTATCGGTAATCAGAGGTTCGTCCGTGACGTTCGCACTGGTCATGATCAAGAGTTCCAGTTCATCGTCGAAAAGCAGGTAGTGAAGGGGAGTATACGGAAGCATGACGCCTATGGTGTCTATACCGGGATGAATCAGGTCATCAGGCAAAAGCCCGTCCCAGTTTCTCTCCAGTATGACAATGGGAGCCGAAGGCGAGGTTAGCCATTGCTCTTCGACGGGGTTTATGTGGCAGTACAAGCGGGCTGCTTCTACATCCCTCGCCATTACTGCGAAAGGTTTAGCCTCTCGTTTCTTGCGCTCCCTTAGGCTCCTAATCGCATCGCAATTCTTAGCATCCGCGGCCAGGTGGAATCCTCCCAGCCCCTTGACCGCTAGTATATACCCCGCTTTTAACAGCTCGATGGGGTCCCTATGCACTTCTCTCCCCTCGGAGTCGAGAACATAAAGTCGGGGTCCGCACACCGGGCAAGCGTTGGGCTGGGCGTGAAAACGCCGGTGTCCCGGGTCTTCGTATTCCCGGCGACAGTCTTCACACATGGGAAACGGAGCCATCGTGGTCTTATCCCGGTCGTAAGGTACGTCTTTGATAATGGTAAAACGAGGACCGCAGTTAGTGCAGTTCGTAAAAGGATACCGGTACCTTCGGTCCTTCGGGTCCGTCACCTCCCGCTTACAGTCCTGACAAACGGCGATGTCGGGAGAGATCATGACCCCCTTTTCCGATTCGTTTTGGCTGTGCCTAATGGTAAAGTCGGTAAAACCTCGTGGTGTTATTTCCTTCACATCGCAGGTTTTGATAACCGCCAAAGGAGGCGGCTCTTCGACCAATCTGCGGGTAAAATCGTGCAGAGACTCGGCATACCCCTCAGCTTCAATCAATACCCCGTTGGACGAATTCAAGACCCACCCTCTTATACCGTGTTCGCAGGCCAAACGGTACACGTGGGGCCGGAATCCCACCCCCTGTACTATCCCTGTGATTCGAATGCGAAAACTCCTCACCTCTTCCTCCATATCCTTCCCTGCCCGCTGCCGTTGGCTTTGCCATCGTTGACAAACGAAGCCCCGGCAAGATGCCAGAGCCTCAATCTGAAAATAGCCTTTCAATTTCCTGCAAAACTAATTCTACCACCCTGGGCAAACGTCTTTGAACCTCAGGTGAAAGGTCTGTTCCCCAGTCGATGGTTTTAGGTTCAATCCCGATAACCGTGATCTCAGGACAACATCCCATCATCTTCGCCATCTCGACCGCTTCGTGAAACTGCAGTTGATGTGAAGACAACAGCTCCCCCTTTCGTTTCAGCTCCAGGTTTTCAAAGGAAACCCGGTAGATGGTTCCGGGCTCCCCTCCTCCCTCCATGGCATCGATAACGATAAGTTTATCCGATTCGCACAAACAATCGACCAAGTCATAGCTGTTGGTTCCTATATCTACTGCTTCTACCCCTGGCGGAAGCCCACTCTCCCTCAACTCTTGCACTGCGTGGACTCCAACTCCTTCATCTTTCAACAACAGGTTTCCGATGCCTACTACGAGAACCCTGTTCAAACATCTTCCCCCTCGGTTAATAGCTTATGCTCTTGGGAGCCCAACAGGCTCAGTGTCCTTTCTCGGCGTGATGGAAACCTTTAGGCATTTTGCCGGTAAACATGGACATCAGCACCGGTATCCCCTCGGACACGTCGAGATACACGTGTACGAGCACCGACAGGGCAAACAACCAGGTGACTATATAGTGAATAACCCGAACTGCTACCAGGCCACCCAAAAGGGCACCCAAAGACGGGAATAAATCGGGCTTATAGAGAATAAACCCGGTAACGATCTGAATCAATGCCATAAAAAGCCACCCAGAATACATCATCTTCTGCCCTGGATTGTACTTGCCGTAGTAAGGGTGACTGTCTGATAGAAATAGATAGTACTTAAGCATGCTGGGAAAGTTCTTGATGTCTTTTTTCGGGTTGAAAAGGATGTTCTTCCAATCACCCGTGACTATGGCGTAGTACACGCGTCCGACCACCCCTACGCACAGGACATAAGCCATGGCAAAATGCAGCATTCTGGCCTGATCCATGCTGCTGAAAACGCGAAAATGCAACGGTGCATGGATATAATAGCCCGTGAGTATCAGAAGAGTAATGGCTATCATGTTCATCCAGTGAAAAACCCGGATCCAGATGGGATGCCTGAGCTCCATTTCTTTCATCTCATCATCCCCCTCAGTCAATAACGAATTCAGCCAGAGTCTTCTTATCGGGAGTCATCAGATGAATGGCACACCCGAAGCAGGGATCGAAGCTCCTCACTACGCGTACCAACTCCACTGGATTGTTCGGATCCGCCACCGGAGTTCCAATCAGGGCCTGCTCCATGGCTCCGGGTTGGTTCAGCCCATCTCGAGGCGACGCGTTCCAGGTGGTAGGAACCACCGCGTTGTACACCGCGGTCCTCTGGTGCTTGATGCGGTGCCAGTGCCCTAGAGCACCTCGCGGTCCTTCGGTCAACCCCATGCCATAAGCTTCGCCCGGTATTTCATAGGGTGTGGCAACCGGTTTACCCGGCTGCAGCTGCAATACCCATTCATCCATGGCGTGAGCCACCAGGGAACACTCGATGGCCCTGGCAAAATGCCGTCCCATTACCGAGAAGGCCTTTTCTCCTAAGTCCGTAACCTCTTTGACTTTCTTTATCCACATCCGGGCCAGCGGTCCGACCTCCATCACTATCCCGTTGTAGCGCGGGGCTTTGAGCCAAGAATACGCTCCTTCCTTCTTCGGGTCCGGAGTCACCACCGCTTCTGTCGGTTTCTTGCCGCCCGTATCGTCCTTGTACCAAGAGTACTTCACTTCCTCAGCCACTAGGGACGGATCGAAAGGCCGGTATTCCCCGCGTATATACGTACCGGAAGGGAAAAATTTCTTCTTCTTCACGTGGTCCTTGCCTTGTTCCAAAGGCATTCCCCCGTAAGCCAGCAGGTTCATGCAGCCGCGCCCAATGTCAAACCAGTCAGAATAAGCCTCGGCCACGGCCTTAACCGTCGGTACATAAACGTTGTCGATAAAATCGATGAGTTCAGCCAACCTCCATTTGAATTCCACTATCTTTTGCGTATCCGGCTGTTCGGTCGCTCCACCAACCACGATGCCCTGCTGGTGAGGCATTTTACCTCCCCATATCGCCAACATCTCATGGGCTTTGCGCCTCATGTCCAATGCTTTGATGTAATTATCGACTGCCTGCTTGTTCACCGCATCCGGGAGACGGTAATCGGCCTGGTACCGAGGCACGAACGGGGGCACGTCCGGCCCTTTCACATAGTCTAAGGCCGCAAGATGGAAAAAATGAAGAATATGCGACTGGATGTAATTCGACCCCAGAATTAAGTTCCTGATAATCCGCCCGTTATCTGGGGCCTCAATTCCGAAGGCATCATCCAAAGCCAGGCTTGCAGCCGTACCATGGACCACCGGGCACACCCCGCATATTCTCTGCATTATCTGGGATGAGTCCCGTGGATCTCTCCCCTGCATGATCAATTCCATTCCCCGAAACATGGTTCCGCTGGTACGGGCGTCCACAACTTTACCGCCGTCGATCTCGACCTCTATCTTCAGATGCCCTTCTATGCGGGTTACGGGATCAACTACAACCTTTTGCGCCATTATTCCTCACCTTCTTTCGCATCTTTCTTGCCACCGATCCGCCCGGTCAGAATATTACCGGCCAAGTGCCCGCCGATACCGAGCACGGCTGCTCCTCCCAGAATCATTCCGAGCTGGTCAACTGTGGCAGTCATAGCCGGCCCTACCGGCATTTCCGGCATCCGCTCGTAAATCGGCCACCCTGGGAACTGCGGTTCTGTACAGCCTATGCAGACCCCGCCGCACTTAACGCACCAGTTGACCCCTCCGTTCCATAACCGGGTAGTCGCGTCACAGTACGCGATCGGGCCTTTGCACCCCAGTTCCAACATGCACCCTGGATCCCCGAAATTCTTGGCAAAAATCGCGTTATCGAAGTACTGTCTTCTCTGGCAGTTATCGTGGATAATCTTGGAGAAGAACATCTTGGGACGTCCGAATTCGTCCAGTTCAGGATAGTCGCCGTAAAGTATGATGTGCGCAATGGTTCCAACCATCCAATCCGGGTGAGGAGGACAGCCGGGCACATTCACTATCGGTACGTTTTTGATCACTTCCGAAACCGGCTTGCAGTCTGTGGGATTAGGCGGAGTCGCGGGAATGCCGCCGTAGGCCGCACATGTCCCGAAAGACAGTATAGCCTTGGCTTTGCTGCCGATATCGTTAAGCAACTTCATGAAAGTAATAGGTTCCCCGTTTTCCTCACCCACAGTGCAGTACAAACCATCGGCCCCGGTTGGTACAGCCCCTTCGACCACTAGGAAGAATTTCCCGGGGTTTTCCTCAGCCACCTTGTACATAGCGTCTCTGATGGCCAAGTCACCGGCAGCAGCCATAACATTGGGATGATAACGGAGGCTGATGACTTTCAATAACACTTCCTGGATAGAAGGGTGAACCGTGTTGAGAAGCGAAATTGAACAACCTGTACATCCCGCTCCTTGGATCCATATCACCGGCGGGGCTCCCGCTTCCGCCGCCTCAGCCATGAACGGTGCCAAAAACGGCGACATCGATATGGCCGCCGCCGAACCGGCACACAGGCGGATAAACTCGCGACGACTGAGCTTAGTAGGCATTATGCTAGTCCCTCCCAACAACTAGTCTTCCTGACTAACCTGATCCTTGAGAGCTCAACAACGACACATTTTAAGCAGGCCTGCTGGCCCTCACGTCATTTCTTATGACTCTTTTCCTGCACCTCCTTTGCCCCGTCTCTGCAATCACATGTGCCCCCCTTTTTCTCACGACCGTTCAGCCGCAAGTTCCATTTCTGACCTCAGGACGGCACCGTTTGCCCCGTTTAGCAACACCGGTTTTTGCAAACACATCTTGCACCGCACCCAAATGTTACACCAAACCCGGATGCCCTCGACCTCTTAATCTCGGCACCGATTTATGCGTATCCCTTCCTAATGTCAGGGCCAACTGTTTTAGAAAGCCGCTTGCCCCGGGCCAACGCCAGCGGCAAGCGGGAAGAAAAAGATTGGGATTGGCTAGCTACAAGCAATCTTCTTCTTGTGAACTTCCTCTTCTAACCAGCGGCACCACTCGTTTATGCCCTGGCCGGTTCGTCCCGAGACGAAAAATATCTTGGCTTCAGAATTTATGCTGGACAACGCTTTTTCGAACTCCCTCACATTAAAGTCAGTCTGGGATAAGAGGTCCATCTTGTTTAAAAGAATGGCCCTGGCTTGTTGGAACATCAAAGGATACTTCCAGGGCTTGTCATTGCCTTCGGTCGTAGTACAGACTACCACCCGGAAGTCCTCACCCAGGTCGAACTCGGCCGGGCAAACCAGGTTGCCCACGTTTTCTATAAATAGGGTATCTATCTCTCGCAGCTTCAATCGCTCGAAAGCGTCTCTAACCATCCGGGCATCGAGGTGGCATCCACCACGGGTGTTTATCTGGTAAACCGGCACCCCCGTGCTTTCAATGCGCCGGGCATCCCAATCCGTGTACAGGTCTCCTTCGATAACCGCCATGCTCATCCTGGGTTTTAGCTCCAAAATAGTCTTTTCCAGTATCGTGGTCTTGCCTGCCCCAGGCGAGCTCATTATATTAACTGCCAGCACCGACCGTTGGGCAAATAGTTTGCGGTTCGCGGTGGCCATCATGTCATTAGCTTGCAGAACACCGGTCTTGAGCTCGATCCTTTTCCCCATCTAGCGATTCTCCTTCGAAATAATCTACGAGTAGTTCCCGCCCGTGTATGATTTCCACGCTAGCCGCTCCACACTCCGGGCAACTGAAAACACCCAAAGGCAAACCGCCAAAACATCTACCACAGGCCCTGCATCTACACTCCACGTCCTTTTCTTCTATTTCCAGTTTCGCATCTTTCCACAAATCATCATCCGCAACCAGCACATCAAAAGCAAAACTGAGGCTTTCAGGTAAAGCCATGGTCAGTTTGCCCACCACAATCTTAATCTTCGTAATCCTGGTTATATTATGCGCAGCTGCACTTTCCTGAACGGCAGCTATAATTCCTTCCATCAAAGCCAGCTCATGCACTTGTGTTTACACCCACCTAAGACAATCTTCCCTTCTTATCCTGAGCGCGGACGGCAAAAAACCCGTGCGTACTGCTTGCCAGCTTATTGATTAATATACCGCCAGCCCGTCTTGCTGTTAAGTGGCCCTCGTCTATTATCTCGGTTATGCTGCATGAAATCACGGGTTATCGACTGCAAATTTCGCAGCAGGCAATTAACCTGACGGCTAATCTGATATAATATGTTTAGAATGCCATAAGAAGCAGGTTTGTATACTTGTATACTAAAGACACAAAAGCCTATCGAGTGCAGGTGATAATGATGGCTCGTTCGTCTAAGCAAATTACGGTGTTAATCGCTGAAGATGAGCCCAGCATCCAGGAAATGCTGGAAAGTTGTCTAATGGCTATCCCTGGGGTTAGGGTTGTGGGTAAGGCGTCAAGCGGGAGCGAGGCTCTGTCCTTGGTTGAGGAGCTGAAACCGGACGCGCTTTTTCTCGATGTCAAAATGCCAGGACTAGACGGACTATCCTTAGCTTCCATCGTAAAGACGGCTAAGCCTGAAACTTGTCTGGTTTTTGTCACCGCTCACCCCGGTTACGCGGCCGAGGCTTTCCAAGTCGACGCCACTGACTACATCGTGAAACCGATTACCGCAGAAGCGGTGGCAAAAGCGATTACTAAGGTCCGTAAACAATTAGAAGCTGAAAGAATGACGCATTTGCACAAACAGAAGCTGACTATTCGTGACCACCGTGAAGTGGTTTTTATCGAGGCCAATGATATCGTATTTGTGGAAAAACTTGCTCGGAAAACTATAGTCCATACTATCAAAGGCCCATACACCACTACAGAACCGTTGTCTTCTCTGGAAAAGCGGCTACCGCCAAATTTCTTCCGTTGTCATAAAAGCTTTATCATTAACATGGACAAAGTAGAAAAGATTTCACCGATAGCAGAAAGAATTTACAGGGTATCATTTTATGACTACCCGAAACACGTAACTATGGGCAAAGACAAGCTGAATGAACTGTATGACATTATGTCTTTGGTGCTTTGAACCGCGTAGCCTGGGAAGCTGGAAGCTCCCGTTGAACCGACAGGAGGTTGGTTTTGTCTGTTCAGTTGTAAACCCGCCGCTTGGCCATCGTGGCTGAAGGCAGCGGTACCTGTCTACCTTTTAGCTGTATACAAAGCCCATCGCATCCGAGGTACATTCGGCTTCTTTTGGAGTAAAATTAACCAAAGGCGAAAATTTTATCAGTGGAATTCCCTTTTCTTCGCGGTTTTGTTACAGGCCTTGCTGTTAGGCAGCTTTACCTTGACCGTAGCTCAGGGTTTGAGTTCCAGGACCCACCCTGTGGTACTGGGGTTGTTTTTTCTCAGCTTAATGGGTTTAAATGTTTATATACTGTTGCGTTCAGCCCATGTGGTAGAGGCCAAGATACTGGCCGAAACGCAAAACACTATCTCGGACGACATCATGAACCTTATCACAGCGCTCCGAAGCCAACGACACGACTTCTTACACCATGTTCAAGTCATAAGCTCTCTCTACCATATGGGAAACATGGAAGCCCTAGGACAGTATCTATCTCAGGTCACCGTTGACGTGTCTAGGCTCAACAACCTTCTTAAAATCACGAACCCCTTTATCGCCGCTCTGCTCAACATCAAGCTGTGCCAGGCTGAAGCTAAAGGGGTTAGGCTGGATGTGGAAGTGGAAGGACAGGTTTTTGGAAGTTCTACTAGGGATTACGATTTGGTCAGGGTATTGGGCAACCTTATCGACAACGCTATTGAGGCTGTGGAGACGAAAGAACCGCCTGATAAGTGGGTAACCGTGGTAATCAGAGGCAGAGGTCCGTTTCTGGTGTTCTCCATAACCAATCCTGGAGAAATCTCACCACAGCTTCGCTCGGAAATCTTTAAATCCGGATTCACCACCAAGGGCAACCAACACCTCGGTCTGGGACTTCGCATATGCCAGGACTTGACCAAGAAACTGCACGGCCGGCTGGAATGCCGGTCCTGGCGGGAGGGGCAGGTCACATTTACCTTAACCCTTCCGCGAAATGGGTGAAGGCTTGCCCTCAACCCAAGCTTTAAAGAAGTTTGAAATTGGCAATAATGCTGGGAGCAAAGCGGGCAAGACAAAATTTAGCGTGTTCATCATTTGATTTATGGCTGTGAGGAAGGTGGACTGCAAAGTGCCTGCACTGAAAGTAGCAGTGGTAGATGGACAGGGAGGAGGAATCGGTCGCCTAATCGTCGAAAAGTTGCGTCAGGAACTGGGCGAGGAAGTCACGATTATGGGGCTCGGTACTAATGCGGTTGCAACTTCCGTGATGCTCAGGGCGGGTGCCAATGAAGGCGCAAGCGGGGAAAACGTGGTAGTCCAGTGTGCGAGCAAGGTTGACGTTATTGCCGGGTCGGTGGCCATTATAGCCGCTAATTCGTTTCTGGGGGAGCTGACGACGCGCATGGCGGAAGCCATTGCCAGTTCACCCGCGGTCAAGGTGCTGTTGCCGATAAACAGGTATGGTATCGAAATCGCCGGTGCCCTGGACGAGCCACTCCCCCTTCAGGTGGAAGACCTGGTACGAAGAATCCGAAAGGTGTATGATAACTTTGGTCGCGTTTGACTGAGCAAAGAATAGGTTATACATATCAGCGAAAGGCGGCGATAAACCGTGTGTCAGGACATGTCCCCTTTGGAGAAGGCGGTTCAGTTTCACGGGCACATCTGCCCCGGATTGCTTAGAGGCGTTCGGGTCGCCGAGTTTGCTCAACACTACCTGGGAATCAACCGGGATGAGGATGAAGAGCTCGTAGCCGTTGTCGAGAACGATGCCTGCGGGGTCGATGCTATTCAGGCCATTCTGGGATGCACTTTCGGTAAAGGCAACCTCCTGTTTAGAGATTACGGCAAGCAGGTGTACACCATTATCAGCCGCAATCAGAACCGAGCGGTTCGCATAGCCGAAAAGTTCGGGGCTCTGGTTGGCCCCGAATTCACGCGCTACCGGGAATTGGCGAATAAGAGCGGGCTAAGCCGGGAAGAACAATCGGAAAAGGAACAACTGCAGGCCGTGATGTTTGAGGCGATTATGACCCGCCCCTTCGAAGACATGTTCGACTACCGGGAGGTCAGTCCGGCGGTGCCCCCGCGGGCAGTCATCAGAAAAAGCGTCCGCTGCGACGGGTGTGGAGAAGCAGTAATGGAAACACGGGCTACTCTAACCTCCAAGGGCTGGTTGTGCCGGGAGTGTTTAGAAGAGCGAGCCGGCTAAGATTTTTTGGGGAAGGTTTCGGAAGAAGCATTTTCGCCTGCTGCTCGTGACAGGGCAGGTTTTACAGAAAGGTGGGGTGATGAAGGTGTGCGAAGCTAACGTTTACCTGGTGCGCCATGGGCAGGAAGAACTGGTCATGGAAAAGGTGGACCGGGTAATACCGAAGGCGGACTCGATTTTTATGGAAAACGTCTTCGGTGAGCGTAGGGTAATCAAAGCCCGAATAAAAGAGATGGAGCTGGTTCATCACCGCATCGTGTTGGAAGAGATCGAAGTGGCCGCAAGACAAGAGGAAACCGAGATCTGGCTGGAACCGATGACGGATCACGGCCATTTTCACCCAGGAGAAGAAGTCAGGTTAAGACTTCTCAAAGGTTACAACCTGCATCCTGTGATAGAGCCGGCTTATTCATCCTTGCAGGCTTTCGTGGTGGAAGGAGGTGAAACAAGAGAAGTAGAGCTGGAAAAGAAAGGAGCTGTTGTTGAGCTTACCCTGGGAAAGGGGGCAGATGGTTTAATAACCGCCTACGCCGTAGAAAAAGCCGACATCAAGCACTGCTATGCAAAAGTCATTGTGGAAATTGGTCATCACCATCACCACCAGTTGATGCCGGTGGGAATACCGCTGGAAATCGTTCCCGCCAAATACAGCCACGTACATCTAGGTGACCCTTACGAGTTTCAGGTCCTCTACGAGGGCAGCCCTCTACCCGGGGCTGAAGTGAAGGCTTCGTACCCTGGGGTATCCGGGCGGGACTATCCTATTCAAATGACTACCGACGATGGGGGTAAAGCCCGGGTCTTTCTCATGGCCCGCGGTAACTGGTTGTTTTCCGTAACTTACGAAAACCTCACCAGCACCTTTACCCTGGTAAAAGACTTTTGAGCAAAAGAGCCCAGCCCGCCCTTTTTCAATCTGAGGAAAGGAAGTGAGCAGAATGAAGGCTGTGTTGGTACTTATTGGGGACAGACTGGACAGCGCTGTAAAAGTTCAAGAAGTGCTGACCAAGTACGGCGACTACATTCGGACCAGATTGGGCTTGAATTTGGAGTTGTGCGAAAATGAAAAGAATTCCGGTTTCCTGTTTCTTGAGGTGTGTGGAGAACTACCTGTAGATCAAATGTGTCAAGAACTCAACTCCATTGGTAACGTGAAGGCCCAATGCGTTGAACTTACACTCTAGGAACAGACTAACGGGGTATACAAGCAAACTGGACCGCGAAGGTGTCGCCCCCGCCTGTTCGATGGGAGAAATCCCGAACCGTTGCAACGTATCGGGAGCCGGACCTGACGATTCGGTAAACGTAAAAAAAATTAAATCATAATCAAGAGCGAATAAGGCCATGAAGGCTGAAAACCGATGCGAATATCGGTGATGATGCCTCATGGTTTTTTTGTTGGGATTCCGGGTTAACGGGGAACATCCGTTGTAACAGCCGATCTCTGTAGTTAAGAGTAATGAAAAGGAGGAGATGGAAGTTGCATATACCTGACGGTTATTTGAGCCCGCATACGGCTGTGCCCTTCATCGGGGCCATGATTCCGATCTGGGGCGTGGCCACCAAGAAAGTGAAAGCCACTCTGAAGAAAAAAGAGACTCCGTTAATTGCTCTGGGAGCTGCGTTCAGTTTCGTTATCATGATGTTCAATGTCCCCATTCCGGGAGGAAGCTCAGGCCATGCCGTAGGCGCGGTACTGCTGGCCATACTCCTCGGGCCATGGGCCGCCTGTATCGCAGTCTCCACCGCTCTCATCATCCAAGCCTTGGTCTTCGGCGACGGCGGCATACTGGCCATCGGCGCCAACTGCTTTAACATGGGAGTGGCCATGCCTTTCTTTGGGTATTACGTGTATAAGTGGATCAAAGGCTCTGCCCCTGGTCTGTCCCGTCGAGCACTGTGGGCGGCAGCTATAGCCGGTTATTTAGGAATTAACCTGGCAGCCCTGTTTACGTCGGTCGAATTCGGTTCCCAGTACCATCTTTTCCGGGCTGCGGATGGTACCCCCCTTTACTTTATGTACCCCTTGAAAGTCGCAGTCAGCACCATGATGACAGAACACCTCCTCATCGCCGGGCCGATCGAAGCTGTGATTACGGCCTTAGGCTTGGGATTTGTAGCCAAGAGCTATCCTTCCCTGATCAGCGAAAAAGACCCGGTTCTACCGAACAACTCCCCGGAGGTGAGCATCAATGGTTAAAGGTTACAGACGCTTGTTGGCAGCTCTAATTGTACTGGTTATATTATGTCCGCTAGGACTGCTGGCTACGGGCACAGCCTTCGGAGAGTGGGGAATAGATGAGCTGGTAGATGAGGTGGGCTATATTCCGGCCGGCCTGGCCAAGTACGCTGATTTGTGGAAACACGCGCCCCTGCCCGACTACAGCATCCCGGGCTTTACATCCAGCTTTCTTACCCAAGCTTTCGGCTATATCGTAAGCGCCGTCTTGGGAATGGTTTTGGTTGCCGCCGTGGTGACGCTGTGGGTTCGGCTGGCAGGTACTGGTGAAAACAAGTAGTAGCTTTTGATCATGCTAACCTTCGTGCCACTCTGAAAACTTACTGGTCGCTAGGCAGAACACGCTTCTGTAATTGTCTATGGTTCATATCAGGGGGAGGAAGAACTGATGGCAATCCCCAAATGGATGGTAAGCCCTGCAGAAGTAGCTACCACAAGCAAAAAGGGCGGCAGTTTCACGAAAACAAACTTCATCCGCAAGACCATGAACCAGCTAAGAAAAGCCGTAGTGGAGGAACTGGCAACCGAAAAGCACGCTCGGGGAACCGGTCTCTGGCAGGGGCTGGACCCCCGGGCCAAGCTGGTATGTGTAGTGCTCTCTATCCTGTCCGCCGGTATGTCTTCTTCCATTTGGGAGTTAGTAACCATAGGACTCGGCACGGCGGTAGTAATGGCGCTGTCGCGCCTGCCGGTTTGGACTCTACAAAAAAAGATATGGGGGTTCATCCCCCTGGTCACCATAGTCATCTCCCTACCGGCAGCCCTGAACCTGTTTACCAATGGTACACCCTTGCTCGTACTGGCCCACCCCGGGTGGTCAGGTACTGTCTGGGGTATGACTCTCCCTGCTGAGATATACCTCACCCAAGAAGGTATGCTGGCCGTAGCCCGCCTGGGATTGCGGGTAGGGGTCTCCCTGTCGCTGGCGGCTTTGCTGGTCTTGACCACCCCTGTAGGCGAAATCTTCAAAGCCCTGCGTGCTTTTCGTTTCCCTTCCCTGTTGGTGACGGTCCTGGAGATGTCTTACCGCTATCTGGTGGTGTTTTTGCAGTTTTCGCTTGAAATGTGGGAAGCTCGGTTCTTACGGACGGTAGGTCGTATTCCCCTTGGCCGCCAGCAAAGACTGGTAGCTTCTTCTATGGGAGCCTTGTTTGCCAAAAGCATGGCCTTTGCCGACGAAGTCTACCTGGCTATGAGATGCCGCGGTTACAGCGGTGAACTGGTCTTCCCTTATAACCGTTCTCTAAAAGCGATAGACTGGGGATGGTGCTTGGCTTCGGCCGGCACGCTCCTGGCCGTACTATTGTTATAAGAGGTGCAGGCAGTGGATAAGAAACCTTTGTTCAAACTACGAGAAGTCAGTTTCGGTTATCGGCAGGGCGAGCCGGTTTTTTCTAATCTCTCCCTCGAAATAATGCCTGGGGAAAGCGTCTGTATCCTGGGTGCGAACGGCGCTGGCAAATCTACTCTTCTAAAAATGCTGGCCGGGCTCGTTTTTCCCTTTGCTGGCGGCTTAGAAGCTTTCGAGGAACAACTTACAGAAAAGCGGATGGAAAACGACAGGTTCGCTCAAGAGTATCACCGGCGGGTCGGATTTGTTTTTCAGAATCCCGATGCCCAGTTGTTTACCACCAGAGTTTGGGACGAGATTGCCTTCGGTCCGCTTCAGTTGGGACTGAGCCCTGAGGAGATTACAACCAGGGTTGAAGATGTCATAAAAATGCTCTCTATATCCAACTTAAAAGACAGGTCCCCTTACCACCTCAGCCAAGGAGAAAAGAAAAAGGTGGCTATAGCTTCCGTCCTGGTTATGAATCCCCAAGTCCTTATATTGGATGAGCCTACTACGGGTTTGGATCCCAAGACCCAGCGCTGGCTGGTAGAACTCCTTTTAGAGCTAAACCAAAACGGTCGAACGATAATCACTTCTACCCATGACCTGAACCTGGTGCACCTGCTGGCCGACCGGGTTTTATTGTTGTCCGAAGACCACCGTTTGGTTTACGACGGTCCCAGCCAAAAAGTTCTTGCCAATCGCCGGCTTTTGGCTTCGGTCAATCTTATCGATGAATACAGCCACACCCATGACCAGGGCCAGCACTCCCACCTGTACGTGCACGGGTGAGGTTTATTCTAGCCCTGAAACAACAACTGAGGCGGGCCTAACTAGAGCTTGTCAAACGGCCCGCCTCAGTTGCCTACCACTTTTTTCCTCGACCTTGTCCTCACATTCAACCGGTTCAAGTCCAACGCTGGTCAAAACCTCCTCGATTACCCGGTCTTTTTTATGCCCCCGATCCCGTTTCCTGCGGGGCAACGGTTCAAACGGTTGCATGGGTTCCAATCCTGCCCTGGCCAAGGTTTCTTCGATAACTCTCCTGTCCATTTTCCACCTCCTAGACTTCTACTTAATCAGAATCATGCCACCTAATTCTATAGTATATGACAGAAATTATAACATGATAACTTCCACTCCGTACACCCCACATTTCCGGCTAATTCTTCATTCTTCATCCTCAATTTCCCTAGCGTCTCTGTTCTCGGGCCATCCGGTTGATGTCTACCCTTTCTCCCGATATCGCGAATATTATCATTTCGCCCACGTTGGTTATGTGGTCCCCTATTCTTTCCAGATGACCTGCCGCCAGTAATAGGGAAGTTGCCTGGTTAATAGTCTTGGGATCAGCCATCATATAAGCCAAAAGCTCCCGGAATATCTGATCGTACAGGGCGTCCATCACCTGCTCGTCTTCTACCAGGGTCCAGCACATGACCGGGTCTTCTTCCAGCATTGCCTGCGTGCATTTTTTCAACATTTCCCGCGAGATTTCACCCATACGGGGAATATCGATGAGCGGTTTCATATACTCCTGGTCTTTGAGCTTTATGGTTATCTTGGCCAACCCTTCGGCATAATCACCGATCCTTTCCAAATCCACGATGATGCGAAGAACACTTCCAATAGTGCGCAAATCCTTGGCCATAGGTTGCCTCAGGGCTATGAGCGACAAACACCTTTGCTCTATGTCCACCGTCATCTTGTCTACAATGTCATCAGAAGTTATAACCTCTTCGGCCAGCCCGACATCTTTAAGTACCATAGACCTCACCGCTTTATAAACCAACTCCTCCAGAAGGGTGGCCATCTTGACCACATCGCCCTTAAGCTGAACCAGTTCTCGATTGAACTCATCCCTGCCCATACCCTTCGCCCTCCTTTAGCCGAACCGGCCCGTGATATAATCCTCTGTCCTCTTATCCCGGGGATGTATGAAAAGTTCCTTAGTTGGCTGGAATTCTACCAGATACCCGTTCAAGAAAAAAGCGGTAAAATCAGACACCCTGGCAGCCTGCTGCATGTTGTGGGTGACAATAACAATCGTATACTCGTTCTTTAACTGGGCAATAAGATCTTCCAGCTTGGCGGTGGAAATCGGGTCCAAAGCCGAAGCCGGCTCATCCATCAAAATAATTTCGGGATTTACCGACAGAACCCGGGCAATGACCAGGCGCTGCTGCTGTCCCCCTGAAAGCCGCAAAGCCGAGGAATGCAGCCGGTCTTTGACTTCATCCCAGAGATTGGCCTGTTTAAGGCTGGTCTCTACTATTTCATCGAGGACGGTTCTCTTCTTGATGCCGTGAATGCGCGGTCCGTAGGCTACATTTTCGTAAATAGACATAGGAAAAGCACTCGGTTTTTGAAAAACTATTCCCACCTTTTTCCTAAGACCGACGACATCGACCCCGGGATCATATATGTTGACCCCGTCGATCACAACCTCGCCTTCAGTTCTGGTTCCTTCTATGAGTTCGTTGAGCCGATTGAGACTGCGCAAAAAAGTAGATTTGCCACACCCGGATGGCCCGATGAGAGCAGTCACCTTGCGGGCTTTTATCTCAATACTCACATCATGCAGGGCATGGTAATCCTGGTAGAATACGTTCAGTTCCCTAACTGCAATTTTCACCTGGCTGAGTCCTTCCATTGTGCCGGCAAAACCTTCTTCGGCAGGCAACCTCTCATCCTTGTAATGGCAGCCCAGCTCTCGTGACACAGCTGTTATCTGGCTCATCCCGTATCACCCCTTAAGTTCTTAAACGGCAGGAAAACCGCTGCAGGCTGCGGTTAGCCGCATAATTGACCATCAGTATAAGAACAACCAGCAGAAGCGCGGTGCCAAAAGCCCGTTCCATGCTTATCCCCTCAGAGGCCAGTACATACAAATGCACGGCCATGCTTCGGGCCGGGTCTGTCGGCAAAACAGGGGTCCCCAAAGCGCTCCCCGCAGTCAGCAAAACCGCGGCCGTTTCTCCAACACAGCGACCTATTCCGAGTATTATCCCCGTAATTATTCCAGGCATAGCCGCAGGCAAAACCATCCTGCTCACGGTCTGCCACTTGGTCGCTCCCAGGGCGAAGCTGTTCTCTCGAAACTCCGGCGGGACTGCCGCCACCGCCTCCTGGGCCGTCCGGATAATCGTGGGCAAGATCATGAGGGATAACGTCAGGCCCCCGGACAGCACCGACCACCCTAATCCCAGAAACAGCACAAAGAATACAAACCCGAACAGCCCGAAAACTATGGAAGGAGTTCCGGCCAAAAGCTCGGCCGAGATCTCGATCAACCTGGTAAACCGGCTCCGACGCGAGCTGTATTCGGTCAGGTAGATGGCGGTTCCAACCCCGAAGGGGACGCTGATGAGCAAAGCCGTCAACGTTAGGTAGACTGTACTTACAATAGTCGACGATATACCGCCTTCCTTTCCCATGCGCGAAGGTACCTGGGTTACAAACCCCCAGCTTATGGTTCCAATTCCTTTTACCGCCACGTAAGCCACCATGGCCACTAACATCAGGGCTACCAGGCATGCTCCCAGCCAAATGCCGGCAAAAATAAGTCTTTCATATAGGCGAAGCCATGATCTCACCTATCTCCCCGCCTTCATGTTCAGAGTGACGACTAGGTTCATCAGCAGTATAAAAGCAAAAAGAACCGTAGCCGTTGCGAACAAAGCCAGTTGGTGATCTCCATGCGCATAACCCATTTCCAAGACCACGTTACTGGTCATAGTTCTGGCCGGATCCAATACCGACGTCGGAATCCGCGCCACATTTCCGGTAACCAGAACCACGGCCATGGTCTCCCCTATAGCTCGCCCCATCCCCAAAACCACGGCCGCTATAATACCGGAACGGGCTGCAGGCAGCATTATCCTGGTGATAGTCTGCCAGTGAGTAGCACCTAGAGCCAGGGACCCTTCCTTGTATTCCCTGGGCACGGCCAGAATCGCATCCCGCGCTACCCCCACAATAGTAGGTAGGATCATGATTCCGAGAATCAAAGCCCCGGCCAGCACGCTGAACCCCCAGCCCCCCAGGTTATCCCTGATGAAGGGAACCAGCACTACCAACCCTATAAACCCGTAGACCACAGACGGTATACCTGCCAGGAGGTTGACCACCTCGCCCATTACCTGCCCCATCCAGCTGGGAGCTATTTCCGCCAAGAAGATACTCAAGGCCAGCGCCAGCGGTACCCCCCACACCAGAGATCCGAAGGTCACCGCTATGGATCCCACCACCATAGCCCCGATGCCGAAGCGCCCGTTAGTGGGATCCCAGGTGGTCGAAAGCAAGAAGTCGGACAACCCCACCTTCGCAATGAGCGGCCCACCTTTGCTGCAAACAAAGCCGATAATGAGAACGATAGACAGAACCGAAACCACCGCGCTCAAGCCCAGCAACCTCTCAATAAAAAGCTCAAAACTGAGCCCCGGCCGCCGGCTTGAGGTTGCCCTATTGACGGTATTACCTTCCACAGTCATGGTCTCAACCTCTTTTCCCACCCGCTTGAGCTTATGCCTTACCTTAACTCTAACCCGAAATGGTTAACCGACCAGGAGTAATTTGTCAAGCCCGTATAAACAATTTGTAAAATAAAAGTTAACACCGGCTTTCAGCTCAATCTTGGCCGTAGCCACCTTTTACCAGGGGCCATCACTGGCTCGATTTCTGCGGCAGGCTAAAATAAAAAACGGATCCGCTTCCGGGAACGCTTCGCACCCCGACCCTACCCCCGTGTGCCTCGACTATGTGCTTAACGATAGCCAGGCCCAGTCCTACTCCCTGTCCCCGGGTCCTGGCCTTATCTACCCGGTAAAAACGCTCGAAAACGCGCGCTGCCTCCTCCTCCGGAATTCCGGGGCCTTCGTCGATAACCTCTACCAGTATCTCTTCCGGTAGCAGGGTTCCGCGAACTGTGACGGTTCCATCTGGAGGGCTGAATCTGGTGGCGTTATCCAGCAGGTTCATTAAGACCTGCACTATTCTGTCCCGGTCGGCCCGCACGACCAAGCCGTTTTCCGGCAGTTCAACCTCCACCTTCAGTCTCTTCTCGCTTAACCGCGGCTCGAATCCCTGTAGAACTGTACCCAGGCACTGCCCTAAATCGAATTCCTCCAGGTCCAGTTCCGCCCCGACCGACTCTAGCTTTGACAGCTGCAAGAGGCTGTTCACCATCCGGGTCATTCTCTGGGCCTCGTCGTATATTATCCGCGCAAATTGCTGGACAGCAGGATTGTCGGAGTTCTCCATCATTAAAGTCTCGGCAAATCCGCTGATAGCAGCCAGAGGTGTTCTCAGTTCATGCGAAACATTGGCCACAAAATCTTTGCGTATGGTCTCAAGCCTCTTCAACTCGGAGATGTCGTTCAACACCACCAGTACTCCCTGTAACCCGGCTTCCTGCTTGACCGGAACGATGTTGGTTTCCACGGCCTTGCCTCCGAGGTTGTGGAGCACGAACTCTTTCTTGAGGGGTTGTCCCCCTTTCAACACAAAGTCCACTGAATCGGCTAAAGCGTAACTCCTGGTAACTTCGACGTGGTGCTTGCCGGTCACGTCTTTTTCTCCTACATCGAGCAACCTTCGTGCGGCCGGATTAATGTAGAGGATATCTCCTCCTTGTCCGATAAAGATGACGCCGTTAACGGTGTTGGTTAAAACCGTTTCCAGACGGTTTTTGGTGGCGGCAAGCTCGTTCATCTTTTCATCCAGCTTCTCGACCATCCTGTTCATTGCCTGGGCCAGAATCGCGACTTCGCCTGAGTCCCCCTGTCCGCGAATCCTCCGTTTCAAATCCCCTTCAGCCATGGCCTGGGCCACCTCAGTAATTTCCTCTATGGGCCTAGTCAGTCTCCTAGCAAACCACCAACCCACCAAAACCGAGAGTAATCCAGCAGCCAGCATCGCCAGTAACGTCACCGCCCACAACTGCCTCAACAGAGAGTTAATAGCGGCCAGGGGAAGCGAAACCCTGACCACCCCTTCAATTTGTCCTTTTTTGACAATCGGCACTGCCGCGTAAATCATGTATCGATGGAGAGTGCTGCTGTACCTTACAATGGAAGTTTTTTCTCCGTTTAAGGCCCCCCTTACCTCGGGCCTGGCGCCGTGATTGGCCATGGTCTTCGGGTTCTGGCGAGAGTCGGCCAAAACCTCGCCGGTTCGCGCCACTATTGTGATGCGAGCCTGAGTATCCTTGCCGGCCACCTCTGCAAGCGCTTGCACGGCATCACTGGGCCCAGATAAATCCTGGCTGGCGGCAAGCTCGGCAACCAACCCGGCCTCATAGAAAAGGTGGCGAGTCAGGTTTGCCATGTAAAAGTTGTCTACTCTTTTGATCACGACTATCCCCGTAAAAAACATGAACAAAGACACTATAACAACGTATGACAGGATAATTCTGGAACTAAAGTTATTCTTCATAACCTTTCTCCTCAAACTTATAGCCGATGCCCCTCACCGTCTCGATACCCCCGCCTTTCAGGCCGTAGCTCGCAAGTTTCTCTCTCAGCTTGCTTACGTGTACATCCAAAACCCTAGTCTTAACTGTATCACCGTAGTCCCACAGCCTCTGCAGCAAGTAGTCTCTTTTCAAAACCCTTCCTTTGTTTTGAACCAGCAAGGTAAGGAGCTCGAACTCTTTGCGGGTCAGATCTACCTTTTGCCCCTTTAAGAACACCTCGTAGTTTTCTGGGCGGATGAGTATCGGACCGGCCTCTATCTCCGGTTTGCCTTCATAGAGGTCGAGGTTTCTGCGCCTCAGTATGACCTTTATTCTGGCCATCAGTTCCCGCACGCTGAAAGGTTTGGTAACGTAATCATCGGCCCCTATCTCCAAACCGACCACCCGATCGATCTCGTCATCCCGAGCCGTTAACATTATGACCGGAGTATAATTTTTTTCCTGCCGCAGTTGTCGACATATTTCCAGCCCGTCACGATGAGGCAACATCACGTCCAGGAGGATAACATCCCACTCGCCTGACTGGATCTTGCGCCAGGCTTCCTCCCCATCCATCGCCACCCCCGTTTCATATCCCTCCCGCTCTAAATTATGTGTTAGCAAACTCACGAGAGCATGATCATCTTCAACTACCAGTATCCTGGCCTTCACTTTATCAGCCCCCAACCTGTAATGCTAAAACAACGGCCGGCTTCTTCTTCTATGTTAACGCTCCCAGCTCCACCTGAACACCTTTCTCCACGGTTTTAACAATCATATGCCGCTTAAACCGCACAATGCCTCTCCTATTTCCCTGAAAACGGGAGCCGCGGTCTCTCCACCACTGATCCCGTTTTCCACTAGCACTACGATAACCCAACGAGGGTTCTCTGTCGGCAGGTAACCGGCAAACCAGGTATCGAGTATTTCTTTTCCTGACTGGTCAAATCTTCCGGTTTGGCTGGATGCGGTTTTCCCTGCTGAACCGGTCCATTTTAGTTGTCCCTGTTTGCCCGTCCCACTTTTGACCGCCAGTTCCAGCATAGCTTTCAGTTGTCGGGCTGTCTTGGAACTGATTACCCGTTCCTTAGGCAGGGTATCAAACCTGCCTTCCCATCTCCCGTCAGCCCGGCGTATGCCTTTCACCAGGCGGGGAGCAGTCCACCTGCCATCATCAGCAATCGTAGCCACCAGGGATGCCACCTGCACCGGGCTCAGCATGACGCCTTCCTGTCCGATGCTGGCATTGCCCATAGCCACTGGACCTGGTTCCACTCTCACATGCCCCTCGGGCTCAACCCCTGGATAACCGATTATTTCCGTATCTGTCACGCGAAGCCGCTGCACGTAATCCAGCAGTTTTTCTCGACCTAGCTTGAGGCCCACCTGAATCAACACCGAGTTGCAAGAATTAGCCAAGCCTTCAGCCAGGTTCAGCCAACCGTGCCCCTCTTTTTTCCAGCAGCCGATGGACACCCCGTTATCAAAGGCGTAACTTCCTGTACAGTTCCAGGTATCGTTTACAGACACCACTCCGGCCTCGAGGGCTGCAGCCGCGACCACCAGCTTGAAAACTGACCCCGGGTGGTACAAGGCTAAAGCCCTGTTCAAAAAAGGGCTGTCTTTTTCCTCCTTTACGGCTTCGGTCTCCCCGTCGTATCTAAATTTGGGCCGGCTGGCCATGGCCAGTATATCCCGGCTGGCCACATCCATCACCACTACCGCCCCTTTTTGAACCCTGCGGTCCATTACTTTTTCCACTGCTTCCTGCAACCTCTGATCGACCGTCAATACAACGTTGTTCCCCTGACCGGAATCTTCTCTTTTCCGCACTTTTGGAGGAATACCGGGAATGGGATTACCTCTGGCATCGACCATTACTGCCACCTCGTCCACGGGTCCAGGGGGAACGCGGCGCAGAACCTCGTCGTATCTCTTTTCGACACCGGAAACTCCGGACCACTCCTCTGCATGAGGCGCGCCGAGCAAGTCCTCTTTCAATTTCACCTCGCCCAGGAGATGACAGGCAAACCCGTCATCGCCGTATCGCCTTTGTACGGGCAGCAGGTTCACCCCGTCAACCGGGCTCCGTTCAAGAATGTCAAGCTCATACCTGGCTACCGGCAGTTTGAGCAACACCAGGGCCTGCCCCTCTTTTTGGCCCCGGATGAAACGGTTCTCGACCGCCGCCACTTCTTTATCATCCCAACCCAATCTCGCGGCCAGTTCTTCTGTCGTGTGTCGAGGGTCTTTTACCAGTTGCGGCCAGCCGTATAGCCCCCATACCGTGTACTTGCCGGTTAAAGGCACACCGTTGCGGTCCAGGATATCGCCCCGTGGTATGTCCCGCAGCCCCACCGTTCGGCTGTGCATTTCCGCCGTTTGGCCTGCGGTATGTGAGGCCTGTAAAACCTGGTAGTAGAACAGGACGCCACCCAGCCCGAGGTACACCCCTAGGAATGAACACATCAACTGCAAGCACCTGTTTTTGTCCATGAAAAACAATACCTCCGGAAGGCCTTTTTCTTAGGTTAGGCTCGTCCGGAGGCTGTTATTCCCAGCACTATTACTTTACGGCGACAGCTCCTTCACGCTCGATAATTTTCTGGCCTTCTTCACTCAGCACAAACTCGATGAAAGCCTTGGCCAAACCGGTTGGCTCGCCTTTAGTCACGTATATAAACGGTCGCGAAATCTTGTACTGCCCCGACTTTACGGTTTCTCTATCTGGCTTAACCCCGTCAACCGCCAGGGCTTTAACCCCAGAGTCGATGCTTGCCATCGACATGTACCCGATGGCGTTCCTATCTCCGGCTACCGTGGTTCTAACTGCTCCCGTAGAATTTGCCACCAGGGCCTTGTCGCTGATCGGCTCTTTGTTCATGACCAGGTTCTCGAAACCGTCCCTGGTCCCCGAACCGGCTTCCCGGGTGACGAGGGTAATCGGGGCATCCTCTCCTCCTACCTGCTTCCAGTTGGTTATCTTGCCGAGAAAGATATCCCGCACCTGTGCCACCGACAGCTCGTTAACCTTGTTCGCCGGGTTTACCACTACGACAATACCGTCCTTGGCAATCACAAACTCCCGCATCCCTTCCTTTTCTTCCGGCTTCAGGTCTCGCGAAGAGGCCCCGATCTCAGCTGCGCCGCTTCGGGCTGCCTCTATCCCCTGGCTCGACCCTCCTCCTTGCACGTTAACCCTGGCCTTAGGATTCTCGGCCATGAATGCTTCTGCCAAGACCTCGGAAAAAGGCTGAACCGAGGTTGATCCCGCCACCGTAATGGTACCTTTCAAACCCTCCTCGGTTTTTCCTGCCCCATCTTTCGGTGCTCCCGCTTTCCCGCCACATCCAGATATGAGCACCGAGAACAAAAACACCGCAACCAACGTTGAGACGATTCTCCTCATGATCCACCAGCCTCCTCTCAATTTGTAAACTGTTCTTTCTGGTTCTACAGTATCAAGGCAAAGTCAAGTTGACATTATGCCAATGTTAATGCAGGTACAATTTCGGTTAAAAACAAGTAAAAAAACCGCCGGCCAAGACAGGTGATCTCAGTCTGCCGGCGGTGTATCTTCATCGTCTGAACTACCCTGGGTCGTCTATAAGTATCGGGCGCCGTTCCCCGTAGAAGGGGATAGCATGCTCGTAGTTTCCTTTGCCCAGTATTTCCTGTGCGGGAACCCCGGTCATTTCTTCCATTGCCCGGTTCCAGAATATCACTTTTCCTTCCCGGTCGATAACCAGGGTAGGGTCGGGGAGAAAATCGATGACCGCCTGCATCTGCTTCTGTGACCCGCGGAGTTCTTTTTCGGTAGTTACAAATTGGTACCGAGCTCCCAAGTCATTATTTTCCAAAAAGTTGACCAATAACCTGTCTTCCTTCAATTACCTCTTCTCCTTATAAATGTCGATAAAATAAATAAGGGTAATGTTCGCAAACATTACCTTAACAGAACTGTGACAACCGCGCAAGAAAAAACAGGTCTGTATTCCTATTTGACCCTAAAAGTTCTCACCTGATAAGTCTAAACATTATCTCCATTCCTGCTTAAGTGCACTGGGCTCAGGAACCCAGGATACTCGGATTCTCATCCAGCACCTCTGCCGGAAAAGGAAGAAACCTAACAACGTTTAACAACTCCGGTTTAGTGTCAGGGGTTACCCGGATCACGACCAGGCCCTGGTCACGGTCAAGAGTTGATACGATACCGAGACCATCCCAACCTTCCACGATGCGATTCAGAAAATCGATGTTTTGGGTTTCAACGCGTAAAAAAACTTGATCACCGGGGTCAACCACGGTCATCCACCCTTCGCAGTATGTTGAAATATTGGACCGGCTCTTTAACGGGTATCCACACCCTTTGCTGGGCGTGACGGGCCCGCTCCAGGGGAACCAGGTCCATATCCAGTATCTCCTCTAGTTTCATCCGCAAGGACTCGAGCCCTGGGCGCAGGATCTCGATAACATCACCCACACCAAAAGGAGCTCTCTGTTCCACCAAGGCCAGCCCTTTTTCCGGCCAGTAATCCCTGACTATCCCGCAGAAGGCCACGGCTGCGGGTTTCGATAGTTTCAGCACATCCTGCCCGGCCACGGGCGGCCCCAGCAAGAACCCGGTAGTATACGGCCGGTTGGCGATTTTATTCAGCTCCTCCCACCATTTGTCTAAGTCACGTCCGGGGCTGCCTTCCATAACCGCCTCGATGGCTTCCCGGTAAACTTGAACCGTGGTTGCTACGTAGTGCGGGCTTTTCATCCTGCCTTCGATCTTGAAAGCATCGATCCCGATGTCTATCAGCTGCGGGATATACTCGATAAGACACAGGTCTTTGGAGTTGAGGATGTAGGTTCCGCGGTCATCTTCTTCAATCGGAAAGTATTCTCCTGGCCTTTTTTCCTCCCTCAAATAGTATTGATAACGGCAGGGATGAGCGCACTCTCCCCGGTTACCGCTGCGACCGGTCATGAAGCTGGACAACAGGCATCGACCGGAATAAGCAACGCACATGGCCCCGTGTACGAACACCTCCAGCTCCAGCTTCACCTTTTCCCGGATCTCTTTCAATTCTTCCAAAGTCAGTTCCCGAGCCAGTACTATTCGCTTTACTCCCAGGGATTCATAGAAACGGGCGGCCAGCACATTGGCTACGCTGGCCTGGGTACTGATGGTAACCGGGATTTCCGGCGCGTACCTTCTAGCCAGTTCGAGCACCCCGGGGTCCGACAATATTATCCCGTCGACCTTCAACTCTCGAAGAAAAGCCAGGTATATCGGCAAGCGATCCAGATCCCGGTTGTGGACCAGTATATTGACTGCCACGTAAACCCTTTTTCCTTTAGCCCGGGCCATGGCCACGAGTTTTTCCATCTCTTCATCTGAGAAGTTGCCAGCCTGGGCTCTGAGGCTGAATTCCCTACCCCCGACGTAAACGGCATCAGCCCCATAAAGAAAAGCAGCCTCCGCCTTTTCCATATCTCCGGCAGGGGCCACCAGCTCCGGTTTCTTAATTGACATGCCAATCCCCCTGAAAATCAGCCACAGATACACACAGATTTACCACTGATTTACACAGATGTTTATAATTAGACGCAGACTAACGCAGAACAAAAAATTAAAATGAGCATGTGCTGAAAATATAACATATATAATGCTAAGCAAGGTATATGCTGTCAAGAATAGTAAAGCATATTATGCAATTATAATCACAATGACAATTATAGATTATATCATTACGTAAATTGCTATTTATGTAACATATTAATAATTCTGTATATTAAGATATAAAATCTGCGTCACTCAGCGTCTAATAAATAATATCTGTGACCATCTGTGTTCATCTGTGGCTGTTCTTCGCCTGCAAGTGCTCCTCGTAGGTTCTGGAGAAGTAGTGGCGGCCATCCCCCACATACACGTAGTAGTAATAATCATGCCGGGCAGGATTGAGCACTGCTTCAATAGACGCAGCTCCAGGCGATGCAATGGGCCCTGGGGGCAGCCCCGGGTAACGGTATGTGTTGTAAGGGGAGTCCACCTTAAGATCCTCATAGGTCACTTGCTGCTTGTGCTGTCCCAAACCATAAAGAACAGTCGCGTCCACCTGTAACAACATGCCCTTGCGCAAGCGGTTCTCCAAGACCCCCGCGATTATAGGCCGCTCTTCGTCGATCTTGGCTTCCTTTTCCACCAAGGAAGCCAAAGTCACCACCTCGTACACCGTCCGTCCCTGCTGCCGGGCTGAGCTTTCAAACCTGGTTTTCCAGACCTGGTCAAACCGGGCCAGCATCATGTCCACGACCTCTCGGGCGGTTATACCCCGGGGCACCTGATAGGTGTCAGGAAACAAGAAACCCTCCAGCCGGTTATCGCGAGCCTGGATGTCCTTCATAAAAGAATAATTATACTCGCCGGTCAAGGCCTGTTTGTACTCGTCATAACCGCATATGCCTTTCTCCGCCAGCAGTTGTCCGATCTGGGCAAGGTCGTAACCCTCAGGCACTGTAAAAACCTGAGTAATTACTCGTCCCTTGACCAGGTCATCCACTAAATCCTGCACGCTTTGACTTTTGCTAAACCCGTAGGTCCCGGCTTTAAGTTTCTGGTCAACCCCGCGCAGCCGGCAGTATATAACAAAAACCGACTTGTCCCGAATCAAATCATGGCCCTTCAGTATCTCGGCCACATCGGAGGTACTGGCAGCAGGCGGAATCACGACTTCTATCGGTTCCTTGTCTTGCCGATCAACCGCCTCCAGCGACCACTGCAACTGTTGCCAGCCCAACCCGGCTAGGATAAAAGCCGCGAGCACCAACACCACTGCTATTATTCTCTTTTCGCTGACCACTCGCACTTCACTCATTTCGCCATCCTGACACTTGCTAAAAATGATTGTAGCTTCATTGCGCTGCTTCACTCGGCTCACTAGGGACTTCGGCCGAATTTGGCTGCGCTTGTTCCCCTGCCGGTGGGGATACCGGCTTTTGGTCTTCCTCTTCAGGTTCCGTTACCTCCGGCTGAGGAGAAACCGGAAGCGCTGGCCCAACCAGCGTTATCTGACTTAAGGGCTTGTATACGTCCCGACCCAAAGCTTCGCGGCGTACCACGTTCCCGGCCTCGTCGTAAAAAATACGGAACGAACGCACCACATAGCCCCTCACCCCGGCTTGCTTCACCTTTTTTTCTCCAGGCGCCAGTCCTTTGTCGGGAACCTCAGTAACCGTAAAAGGAACGGTTTGATCAATCACTCGTTCCAATCTAATCCGCTGCTTGAAATAAGCCTGTCCGTAGATCTTCACGGTCATCTTGCCGCCCCCGGCCCGGGCCGCCAGGTAAACCGGCCCTCCGGTGTTGTTGTGAAAACGAAAATCCTTGCTACCATAGTTAACGGTGGCATCGAGCCCAACCGGCACGTAGCTAACAGCCACGCTGTGATTGTGACGCTCGACAATCTCCAACCCGGCTAGCAAACAAGCGTTATATAGAGTCGATACCACCTGGCACACGCCCCCTCCGACCCCGGGCGCAAACTGATCCCCGAGGATCACCAGGGCTTCTCGATACCCGGTCTTCAGCTCTCTCGGCCCAACCCTCCGGTTGAAAGAAAACTCCTGTCCCGCCGGAACCATAGCTCCGTTCAAGGCCCGAGCCGCGGTGGTCAGGTTGTAAGAACGGTCCACGTTGCTCGAATCATAAAAGGTACTATAGCTGGCCAGTTCAAGCACGTCTTGGAAATCTTCCGCCCGTATCTCGGGAGTCACCGCCTTACAAACCAAAGGGACCTCAAAACCGGCAGTATTGAGCGAGGTTGGGAGCTTCTCCAAAGTAGCCTGTATATCCAGCTTCTTGCCTTCCTTTTCTTTGACTATATTCAATGTACCGTTACTGTTTACCTTTACTTGGCAGTTCTCCGGCTGAATCTCAACCTGTGGCCGCAGGGATTCTAGCACACGGGTGACCTTTGCCCGGTCATATGTAATGGGTACCGGGTAAGTTCTATTGCCTTGCTGAGTCCGCTGAGACCATATCCTATTCCACCAGGGGGAATCTTCACCTACTAAGTAGCTCACCTCATCAACTACTTTCTGGGTCTCCACCCGCCCGCCTATTTCCCCCAAGTTGGTACGATAGACAAAGTCTCCACAAATAAAAGTTACGGGAATAGGTTCTATGCTCCTCAGCCATTCATCCAAGGCCTGCGCCGCACCGTCCCGATCCATCCCCCCGACAGATGCCCCGCCTATGTATACTCCGGGCGGGAAAAGGTCACTTCCGTAAACTGCCTGAAACCCGTAAAGCCCTAACCCTGCCAGTAACCCCGCAATCACGGTCGAGATTATCAGCCAAACCTTCTTCTTCTCAGGTAACAACCCCTGTTCCCTCCACCAACCCTCGTCTATTTAGGCAATTGAAGAAGGCGGGTAAACCAACCCGCCTAAAACAATTCTTCGTCTTCTACTAGTTCTTGCCAGGCATCCGCTACCTTTTCCCACTCCTCATCGTCTTCGATATCGCATAGAAACTCGTTGCCGTCTTCATCCCGGACCGTCTTCATAATCCGGATTTCTACCTCAGTCTCCTCTTCTTCTTCTCCTTCTTCCCCTTCTTCATCTAATGGTACCAGCACCTTGTAGTTTTCTCCTTCTAGCTCCAGCTCGGCGATTAGTTCAAACAGGTATTCGTTCCCTTCTTCATCCGTCAACAACACGGTCTCGATCTCATCTTCAAAGTATTCTTCTGACAAACGCTTCACCCCTTCTCAAGACTATTGACATTTTAATACTATCCCCCTGCAACTGTCAAACACTCCTGTTTGTTCCACTTCCGCCTATCCGGTCAAGATATCCCTGTAAGATATAAGCTGCCGCCAGCTTGTCCACCACCCGTTTCCGCTTGCGTCTCGAAGTGTCCGCCTCCAACAACACCCCTTGAACTGCCTTTGTACTCAACCTCTCGTCCCATAGCGTTACCTCTAAGCTCAGATGTTCCTTTAGTTCTTGCGCGAGTTTAGCCGACTGGGCAGCCTTTTCCCCCCTGCTCCCGTTCAGGTTCAATGGCAGACCCAAAACGATGTGCTCCACCTGGTAGGTCTCGCAAATCTGCCTGATGGCTTCGATGTCAGCTTTTAGGCTAGAACGCTGGATTGAGGTCAGAGGTTGAGCGGTAATTCCCAAAGCATCGCTTATTGCCACTCCTATCCTTTTTTCCCCGGGATCAAGTCCTAGTATTCTCATAAGCATGCTCCCTCATACAATCTTGATGCAAAAATCCGGGCAGTACCGACTGCAGTACCCGCAAAGAATACATTTCTCTTTTTTAACCTCCACCCGCCCCTCCTGTAACTCCAAAGCCTCGTAGCGACACGCCTCCAAGCAGGATCCACAGCCCCGGCACCACGATTCGATAAGGAGATTCCGGCCCTGCGTCCCTACAATTTCTTCTAACACCGGGTCGCGCCGTCCCTGTATCCAAGTCAAGTTAAGGTCTACTTCTGCTTTTGACTTCATCCCGACGGCAATCGCATCTATGTACGGGATGGAATTCACAAAACTCAAGGCTCGGTGTGCCTGTTGGCCCAGGTTCCCGCCCCCCAAAGCCTTCATCGCATACAATCCCTTACCTTTCTCACGGGCCAACGCCACAGCTGCCAGCATTTGCTCCCGTGACCCATCCATAATGCCGAGCCCAGTCAGGTTAATAATAGGATGTATGACTTCGATCCCCTCGTTTTTAGTCCCTGCAACAACACCGCGCACCGAATGTGTAGAAATCCCTACCGCTCGCACCCACCCTTTTCTTCGAGCCTCGAAAAGAAACTCCAACGCCTCCCTGTGCCCGGCTAAGGTCAGCTCGTTCTCCTGTTCATGGAGTAAGAAAATGTCTACAGTTTTAATGCCCATTTCATCTCGAGCCCGGTCCAGGCTTTCCTTCATCCCCTGGCGAGTGTAAGCATAAGACTTGGTAGCGATCACCGGCTGCACCCGGGCGAGTTCTAAAGCCCGCCGTATGTAAGGATAGGTCTGATAAGCTTCAGCCGTGTCTAAAAAATTTATACCTCGGTTCAACGCATAGGCTATGACCTCCGCCCCTTCCTCCAAGGGCAGGTTTGCCTGTAACGGCCCGACGGTGAGTACCCCAAAGCAGAGCCGGGAAATAACCACCCCAGTTCTTCCCAGCCGTACGTATTGTAGACGGTCAGATTCCGAACTCATAGACAACCACCAGCAAAAAGCCCATGCCAGGCATGGGCTGTACCCTTTCTACTTCTCAAGATAGTTGGCAAACAATACTTCCAGTATTTCGTCTCTTTCCACTTTGCAGATAAGATTTCTAGCATCTTTATAACTTGTGATGTAAGCCGGATCCCCGGAAATCATATAACCGACCAATTGGTTGATAGGGTTGTAGCCTTTCTCCTTGAGCGCATTATATACAGCCTCCAGAATGGCTCTCACCGCTTCCTGTCCATCCTTGGACCGCTGAAAACTGACTGTCCCTTCAGGCCCTTCGGGCATAATATCACCCCCTGAAGAGATATTTCAACATGCGAGCAATTCTTTCCTCTTTTTCCCCATCTCGAATTGTTGTTGTCCCCCATTACGACGAACCGCAAACCCTATGACACCTTTCGGCGTCACTGTTGAGGAAGATTGACGTAACTCGCTCCAATCCGCAAAATCAACCAAAGTCAATCAGCGTTAATCTGCGTCTTATTCCTGAACTCAGAGACTCGCCTCGATTTTAGCCCGGGCTCGCTGTAAGGCTTCCCCAAGTTTTTCGGGAATTTTGCCTCCGGCCTGGGCCATGTCCGCCCGGCCCCCGCCCCCGCCGCCGACCACACTCGCCGCCGCTGACACGATTTCGCCGGCATGCAAGCGGTCGGTCAGTTCCTTGGCAACGAAGACCACCAGGTTGACTTTGCCGTCCCGAGCCGAACCGAGTACCACCACCGCCCGGCCCAGTTTGTCCCTCAGCATCTCCCCGTTCTGTCGAAGCACAGCCATGTCTTGCCCGCTCATCTCGGCTACCAAGACTTTGACCCCATTAACCTCAAAGGCCTGCTGCAATAGCTCTGCCGCTTCCTGGCGGGCCAGCTTGTTTTTCAAGGCTTCGATCTCTTTTTCGCTCTCTTTCAGCTCCCGGCTCAAGCTTTCCACCCGTTGGGCCAGCTCTTGTGCTGGAACCTTTAGAACCGAGGCTGCTGTCTTTAACTCCCTCTCCTGGGCATTGAGATAATCCAAAGCCCTGGGACCGGTCAAAGCTTCAACCCGCCGAAGTCCTGCCCCGATGCTGCCTTCATTGATAATTTTGAATAGACCTATTTGCCCGGTGTTCTCGACATGGGTGCCACCGCACAACTCGATGCTGAAATCCCCGATACTGATGACGCGAACCTCATCTCCATATTTTTCACCAAAAAGCGCCATAGCCCCTTTCTGCTTGGCTTCTTCTAAAGTAGCGAGATCCACTTCTACCTTTTCCAGGTCCCAGATCTTGCGGTTGACGATATCCTCGATTGCCTGAATCTCTTCCTCGGTCAACGGCGCAAAATGGGAAAAGTCAAAGCGCAAGCGCTCCGGTTCGACCAAAGACCCCTTCTGCTGGGCGTGCTCGCCCACTACCATGCGCAGAGCCCTGTGCAAAAGATGCGTTGCCGTGTGGTTTCTGGCTGTGGCCAGTCGGCGCTGCTCATCCACCTCGGCCTGAACCTCTTCGTTTTTGACCAGTATACCCTGCACCCGCCCGTAGTGAAGTATCCATCCGGCTACCTTTTTTACGTCATCCACGATAAAAGTGCCTTCTGAACCCTTTATGACTCCTTTATCCGCTACCTGTCCGCCGCTTTCTGCGTAGAATGGAGTCTGGGCTAGCACCAGTATGGCTTCTCCATCCCGGATGAGATCCACCTCTTCTTCCCCGCTGATGATGGCCTGAATCTTGGTCAGGGTAAACAAACGCTGATATCCCTCAAAGTCGGTAGAAGGTATACCTTCCAGCATCTCGGCCAACCGCTTCTCCTGTGCGAAGGCATCTTCTCCTTTTTGCGCCCTCCGGGCCCGCTCCCGTTGTTCTTCCATCAACCTGTTGAAATCTTCCTTATTTACCCCCAGGCCGTTTTCTTCCGCCATATCCTCGGTCAGATCTAAGGGAAAACCGTAAGTATCGTAAAGCATGAAGGCGTCTTGCCCCGATATGTCTTTTCTCCCCTCGGCCTGGCACCGTTCGATGATTTCGCCCACCTTGCGAATCCCCTCGTTAAGAGTAACAAAGAATCTCTCTTCTTCCATTCTTACAACCTTAGCCACGAACTCCTGTTTGTCCACCAGGTCGGGATACGAATCTTTCATCTTGTCGACTACAACCCCAACCATCCGGTACAGGAAAGGCGCCTCAATACCCAAAAGCCTCCCAAAGCGCACTGCCCGGCGTAAAATACGGCGCAAAACGTAGCCCCGTCCTTCATTGCTGGGCAAAACCCCGTCACCGATGAGGAACGTGCAGGCCCGGCTGTGGTCCGCTATCACGCGGAAAGGAAATCCCCCGGGCCCCCGATCATATTTCTTGCCTGTCATCTCCTCGATTTTTTGGATAATGGGAATAAAGAGGTCGGTATCGAAGTTACTATCAACACCTTGCAAAATGGAGGTAATGCGTTCTAGCCCCATTCCGGTATCGATACTGGGACGGGGGAGCGGGGTCAGGTTACCGGCTTCGTCCCGGTTAAACTGCATGAAAACCAGGTTCCATATCTCCAGCCAGCGGTCACAATCGCAGACACCCAAAGCACAGAGAGGGGCATCACAGCGATACTTCTCCCCGCGGTCGTATATGATCTCGCTGCAGGGACCACAAGGCCCGGTATCACCCATAGCCCAGAAGTTGTCTTTTTCGCCCATGCGTACGATCCTTTGCGGGGAAATACCCGCTATCTCTTGCCACAGTTCGAAGGCTTCGTCATCATCGGTAAAAATCGTTACCCATAATCTTTCCGGTGGCAACCCGATGACCCTCGTTAACAAGTCCCAGGCGTAAAAAATGGCTTCCCGCTTGAAGTAATCGCCGAAAGAAAAGTTTCCGAGCATCTCGAAAAAAGTATGATGACGGGCAGTTCGACCTACAGTCTCCAGGTCATTATGTTTGCCTCCAGCCCTGACACACTTCTGGGACGACGTAGCCCGGGTGTAAGGGCGTTTATCAATGCCCAAAAATACGTCTTTGAACTGGTTCATGCCGGCGTTGGTAAAAAGCAGAGTTGGATCATTGGCGGGTACAAGCGAAGAACTTTCGACCACGGTATGTCCGTTCTCGGCAAAGTAATCCAAAAACATCTTACGAATCTCGCTACTGGTCCGCACTGAAATCCTCCCTCGTTTGCACTTTTTCTAATTTTCTTCTATAAGTTGGGACATGTCAATTATTCCACCACTTTGTAAAAGAAAAAACTCCCCAGGATTTTAATAACCGCGGCTACAGGAACTGCCAGTAACATACCCCAAATACCGTAAAGTTCACCTCCAGCCAAAAGAGCAAATACAACAATGAGGGGATGCAGGCCCACTTTTCCTCCCAGGATGCGGGGCGAGAGTATACTAGCTTCTACCTGTTGTACTACTAGAATAATAAGAGCAACGTAGGCAGCCAGGCGCGGAGACTGCGCATAGGCAAGCCCCACTGACGGAATTGCTCCTAGAATTGGACCGAAATAGGGAAACAGCTCGGCTACCGCGCAAATCATCCCTATCAACAGCGCAAATTTCACTTTGAGGAGGGCAGCCCCGAGGCCGGTCATCGAGCCTACCAGGACAGCTACCAACAGATGTCCTTTAATAAACTCCTTCAGCACCCCGTCAATATCTCGCCCCAGCTTAATGGTGTCCTGCCGGGCACTGACCGGCAGGATGTCGAGAAAGCCGTCTCTGATCTTTTCCCAATCTTTTGTCAAGTAAAAGGCTAAAATGGGTGCAAATATTATCGAGAGTATGCTGTGAGCGAAGTTAAAAATAGCCTCCAAAAACCCGCGAAACAAACCGTATAAATAGCTTCGCCCTCTCTCGACGGCTTCGTCAACCATTTGATCGATTGAGTCTGCATTGAAAGCCATGTTTTCCACCCGATGGGCCATCTGTTCTGCCTGGCCTACATAATGAGGAATAAGAGCACCTACAGCCCCCACTTCTCTCACCATCGCCGGCACCGCATAATAAAAGACGGCTCCGGCCACGGCTGCCGCGCCCAGATATACTAAGAGTATGGCGTAACTGCGACCGATTCCTATTCTTTCAATCCTGTGAACAACAGGAAACACCAGGTATGCCAGCACCACAGCAACCGCAAAAGGAGTCATTACCTGTCGAACCAGGTACAAAAAATAACTGGTGGCCAAGACCACCAGGATCATCACCGTATACCGTAAACGCCGGGAAGGAAAAAGGGACGACACGCTTCATCCCCTCCTGAAATTCAATAAACGTTCAACCCTCCTCGTCCAGGTATCATTTCCCAACCTCGAGGCGCGGCTTTTTACCGCCCGATATCAAAAGAATCGTTCAAGGATACCAGGCTACCGTCCTCGGCCACCTCATACAGGCTAATCTTGCCTCTACTAGTATTGAACTCGACAAAACAGTTCCAGCAGTAGTACTGGTCGTTCCCTACCTTGCCCACCTGCACTCCGCCACATACTGGACAATTCAACCATTTCCACTCCTTTCTTCGGATTCCACAACAACCATGTCCGACCCGTCAACCCGGATGGAGTTCATAGGTATTTCCTCCCGCCTGCCTGCCAGAAAATCTTGAATAACCCCACCCGAGATCTCAACCGCGATCGTCCCCTTCGTCTCTTCGTCGATGACCAGGTCACTAACCCTGCCGATCTCGCGTCCATCGCTATCGAAAATGGTTTCACCCATTTTATCCTTATATGATGATTTTCCCCTTCCTTGATACGGTCTTAAACCTGCACCTTCATTCAATAAAACAGCATCTTCCCCTATACTAAAGCCTTCCTGTTCGATAAATCCAACCTTACCGTTTTCTTCCTCGACCAGCAATCCTTTCAGGTCAAACTCTTCGATTACCAGGTCACACACCCTGCCCACTATCTCTCCTCTTGCCGGGACCACTATAGGCATGCCCAGGAGGCTCCTAGCCTTCAACGTCTTCTCTCCCTTCGACCAGAGACGTTTATATTATTTCCCCTGGGGACAGATTCATTCCGGTTCTAAGCTATTATCCCGCCACCCACCACTACATCCCCCTGGTAGTACACGACCGATTGGCCACGGGTAACGGCTCTCTGAGGATGAACGAATTCGACCTTTATCCCTCCAGACACGGGAGTAAGGCGAGCCTGTGCCAACGGGGCCGTATATCGTATTTTTGCTTCAGCCATTAGCGGCTCCGTCAGGGATTCGAAGGGGATAAAATTATTGTCTGTAGCCAAAAGTTCCTGGCGGTAAAGCTCCTTTTCTTCCCCCACCACCAGCGTGTTGTTTCTGGTGTCCAGGTCAATCACGTAGAAAGGCCGACCGGCCCTAAGGCCTAGGCCACGCCTTTGTCCAACCGTATATGAGATCAAGCCCTGGTGAGTCCCCAGCACATTCCCTTCTTGGTCCCGTATTGGCCCCGGAACCCCTTTTACCCCTTTGGCCGCCAGAAATTGGCGGTAATCCCCTTCTATGAAACAAACTTCCTGGCTTTCCTCTGCCTTGGCCACGGGCAGCCCATATTTTGCGGCGATTGATTTCGTCTCCCGTTTGGTCATGTTACCCAATGGGAACAATAAACGGCATAGCTGGTTCTGCTTAAGCCGATAGAGAAAATACGATTGGTCCTTTTTGGGGTCGACCCCTTTTTTGAGTAGATGTCTCCCGGTGGTCTCGTCAAGTTCCACCCGCGCGTAATGCCCGGTAGCCACCCACCGGCATCCTACGTCCCAGGCCCGCTCGAGCATCAGTCCAAACTTGATAAACTCGTTGCACACAACGCAAGGATTGGGAGTCAATCCTTCCTCGTACGTTCGGCAAAAGTAGTCAATGACCTTTCGCTTAAAATGAGCACGCAGGTCTACTACGTGGTGGCTAATCCCCAGGAAACGAGCAACTTCTGCTGCCTTTTGGCAAACTTCGGCCGACCAGTTCAGCATGGTCAACCCGATAACATCGTAGCCTTGTTCCTTGAGAAGCAGGGCGGCAACGCCGCTGTCTACTCCCCCGCTCATTAGCACTGCAACCTTTTCGCTCATACTTCCTCCGTAAGCTATAATTGAATTAAGAATTGAGAATTAAGAATGCAGAATTGCCGTTTCCATTGTCCATTCTTAATTCTTAATTCTTAACTCTTCATTCCAGTTCTAAATTATACGCAAACAAGCGTTAGGTCACTTTGAAGGGAGTTTTTTATGGATCTTTTCTCTTATCAAAGCCAAAACCAACCTCAGGTTTGGTCCCCTTTGGCGTTTAGGATGCGGCCAAAGGATCTTGACGAAATCGAAGGGCAGGCACACCTGGTCGGTCCGGGGGCACCTCTTCGCCGCATGATAGAAAGAGACCAATTGCATTCCATGATACTCTATGGCCCTCCTGGGACCGGGAAGACTACCCTGGGGAACATCATAGCCAAGAAGACACGTTCCCACTTCGAGTACTTGAAGGCAGTCAGCACTACCACGGCGGACATCCGCCAACTGGCGGGTGAGGCAGGACAGCGTTTGAAATTCTACGGACAGCGAACCATCTTGTTTCTGGATGAGATCCACCGTTTCAACAAGGCTCAGCAAGATGCCCTCCTCCCCATGGTCGAAGAAGGCATCTTCATTCTAATAGGCGCGACTACCGAGAACCCGCTCTACGAGATAAATTCGGCCCTGCTATCCAGGACCCATATATATGTACTGGAACCCCTGGATGAACAGGCAATCGAACGCATCCTCCTTCGGGCCTTGAACGATAAAGAGCGAGGCTTGGGCAAGTACGGGATCGAAATAACGGAGGAAGCCCTAAAAAGCGTCGTCATCGCAGCAAAAGGGGACGCCCGCACCGCCCTCAACCTGGTAGAAAACCTCTTTCTGGCAAAGTACCGGGAAGGGGAACGGCTGCTCATTACTCCCCAGGAAGTCGCGGAGGTGCACGGGAAAACGGTAATCAATTACGACAAAAAGGCGGATCATCATTACGACACCATTTCCGCCTTCATTAAAAGCATCCGCGGCTCGGATCCAGATGCTACGCTCTTTTGGTTAGCAGTAATGCTCGAGGGAGGCGAAGACCCCAGGTTTATAGCCCGCAGGCTGGTGATACACGCGGCCGAAGACATCGGGCTAGCAGATCCTCAAGCTTTGCTGATCGCTACCGCTGCCGCGCAAGCCGTAGAACTGGTGGGGCTCCCAGAAGCCCGCATCCCCTTGGCCGAGGCCTCGCTGTATCTGGCCCTGGCCCCCAAGAGCAATTCCAGTAAGGTAGGCATCGACGAAGCCCTAGAAGCAGTCAGGGATCTTCCTTTGATTAAGGTTCCCCTTCATATCGCCGACGCTTCTCATCCCAGGGCCGCAATCCTGGGTCGGGGAGTCGGTTACAAATACCCCCACGACTTCGGGGGCTACGTTGACCAACAATACCTCCCGCCGGAACTCGAAGGTAAACGATTTTACCACCCTTCCGGCAACGGCCGCGAAAAACGGGGCAAACCTTAGCCACAGATAAACACAGATAGACACAGATGATCACAGATATTTGTTATTAGACGCAGAAGGACGCAGATATTATAATTTTATAATGGTATAATTTTCCTAAAGTGTGGTCTACAGCCATCTGATGCATATTGTTATACTTACGGTAATTCAATTTTGCTGAGAACAAAAAAATATATAAAAATTAGAATTGTCTGCGTTAATCAGCGTCAAAAGCATCCGTGTCAATCTGTGGCTCAACTTCTAACCTAAAACCTTCTCTATCGCCGCTGCCAGCTCGCCTTTGCTCTGGTAGCCGATCAACCGTTCTTCTTCCTGCCCATTCTTGAAAATAATCAGGGTTGGTATACTCATGATCCCGTATTTTGCAGCCAGTGTCCGGTTCTCGTCTACATTTACCTTGCCCACTTTTAAACGGCCAGCGAAGTCCTGGGCAATCTCTTCCACCACCGGTCCCACCATCCTACAAGGACCGCACCATGCCGCCCAAAAGTCTACCAGGACTGGAATATCGGATTTTAATACCTCAGAATCAAAGTCATTCACCCCGAATTGTTGCACCGCTGACATAACAACTTCCTCCTTTCATTTCCGCGGTAAACACTGGCCCGTGGAAACCCTGACCAACACCCAACTTCTCGAGCCAAAAATCCTTTTTCTTAAATTATAACACCAAGTGACCAATAGTAACCGCCAAGGCCAATGATATCACTGCCCAAAACAGGGTACGCAAGGATTCCCTTTTGACAACTTGTCTTAATTCCTCCATTTTGTGTTTGCCTCCTTTTTTTACCTAAGCTAAAAAAACCAGCCTTGAATATAATTTTATAGAATTCCCATGCCAGACCGGAGGTGATAAAGTGGAAACCGAAGACCTCTCCCGCATGTTGAATAGCGCCGAACAACTTCGCCAGCGCTTGGTTGACATCGATAAATCCCTCAAAAAAGGAGTATTCACGGTCAACTCCCAGAACAACCTAGTCTCTATTTCCATGAATTACCAACAGGAGGTCCTAGATATTTTCATCGATACGAGCCTTCTCTCTCCCAGTAAGGCCGGTATCCTCAAGTCCAGTGTGGTCGAAACCATCAACCGAGCTATTAAAATGGCCCGCGATAAGATGATAGAGGAAACCGCCAAAGCCATTAACCTGCTTCACATAAAGGAGTGAAAACCATGGACAAACAAGACCTTGTCAAACTGCTGTCAACTATCGTGTACGAGGTCACTGTCCCGGGCAAAAACGGGCACCTCGATATTCCCAGTTTAGTCGGCCTGCTCTCGCTCGTCAACCTTCTAGGGATAATCAACTACATTTCGACTCATTCCCAGGTGCAACCCGCCCCTATGGTGGAGAATTCGGCCGCGGAAACCCGAGACCTCTTAGCCGGTCTGCTCAGTTCCTTAAAATTAAGTTCGGGAGAAACCACTAATACTCAAAATTTGAACCCCCAAACCTTGATGCTCCTTCTGAACCTGCTGGCCAACCTTAACAAGAAAAAAAATGAAGAAAACCTCGAAGTACCGGCGGTAAGCGACTGATTAATACCATCCTCTGCCTCCAGCCCATGTCGAGGCTAGTTAACCATTACAAGTCTACCCCTTTCCCGCGAGGAATAACAGGAGCACAGTAACCATGTTAATGCGCGTTTCATAACATGTATTAACCCCAGGATATGACCTGCTCGAATGTCTTTGACCACTAGTCCGGTTGGTTAACTGCTGGGAAGGAGGGGTAGATCGACCAGGCCTTATCCCCCTCTTCGACGGGCTAGCCACCTCGACACGAAAGGAGGCCAGTAGGTGAAAATGGATGGTTGCGGACGCGACAACGGCTTTTTGTTAATCCTACTCCTAATAATCCTGCTGTTTTGCTTTGACGGCTGGGGCTCATACTAATACGAAGAAGCCGCTATAATGCGGCTTCTTCTCCTTATAAGACGGCATTCTCAATATCCTCCCCCGACCCTCACTTCATCTCGCCTGAACCGTTGGGCCCCACCAGTATAATCATATCCGTTGGCCGGTAATAATCTTCGGACAAGAGAGTCTTTTCTACATCGCGGCCATTTTCGGAAACCACGCGGTATATCTTGACCAGATACCCCTTCTTCCCTGCCTGTTTTACCACGCGACTTCCCTCCGGCAGCGCCGGATCGCTTTTAACAACCACTCGGGGCTGGATCTCTTTTTTTTCAGTCTCCACCCTTATTTTCCGGCCGGCATACGTCTGGCACCCGAAAATCCTGGCAATCAGTTTGTCATCTTTGACCGATATCGAAATCATAACAGGGAAATCCGTGTTGTTCCTGAACTTCATGTCCGTTCCTGCAGTCGACGATATAGTAGCATCTAGCCCTAAAGGAGCATAGCTGATAGGACGGGAGTGAGGCCGGCGCTCAATTATTTCCAAACCTGCCTGCAACACCGCGTTGTACAGAGTGGTAGCCACCTGGCATATTCCCCCGCCAACATCCTGTACTACCCGGTTATTAGCAAAAACAGGGGCTTTTTGATAACCATCCTTCTCGCTTCTAGGCCCTAGAGCCTCGTTTAGCGAGAAGACTTGATCCGGCATGATTATGGTTCCGTCGATAGAAGCGGCCGCAAGCTTAAGGTTATTGGTACGAGCCTTCTGGTTCGGGTCAAAGGTGGTCACGTATACACCTAGAGTATCTTTGACTGTTTTGATATCATCCAGCTTTACCCGGGGGTAAACGGTTTTAAAAGCGATGGACACAGGCCCCAGTTTACCTGCAGCTAGACTCTGTTCTAAGCGTCGAAGGGTTGTCTCTTGGTCAACCTTTCGCCCGTTTTCATGAGGTATGTATTCCAGAGAATCGTCCCGCCATATTATCCGCGCGTCCTTAGCGGGAACATCAAATTCGGAGCTCAGCTTTCTAATTACTTGTTCTAGATTCCCATGATTCCAAGTAAAAACTATGGGTAAATCTCGACGTTTGGCTCGGCTCAAACTATGAATTACCATTCCTTGCCAACCAGCCCATCCCTCATCCTGACAACGGGCTAGGCTTTGCTCTATATCAATCCCTATATGGCAATCCTGTCGAGTTACACTCACGTTCTTATCCTTTGATGAAAACACTACTCCATTATCAATCCGTTCGGAGATACCGGCCAAAAGTTTCTCTTTGGCTTTTTCGTAGGGCAATCCTCCTACCGGGATACCTGCAATGAAGGTGTTAGGCGGGATTCTCCCGTTATCCTTTGCAGTCAAAACCAGAGACGTCCCCAAAACCGTGATGATGTACACTATGACCGCACCGGTCAATCCCCACCACAGCTGTTTCCTGTCAGGCAACATAAGCTTCTCCTACTTACGGTTTGATATTCTGTGATAGTTCGATAAGCCTACCGTGGGCCTCGGCGATATCCAAAACAGCTTCGTCTATAAGAGCACCTTCGGGTATGATTACATTGCCGGCATCGTCTCTAATCTCCTGAATAACCCTCTTGCCCATGAGGAACTGTCTCTGCCTTTCCACAAACAGCTTGGTTGCCGCGGATTCTCGTCCTGACTCCTCTCCCGAAACGCTTTGGCCTTCGTTCCCGGATGCCGCTATTTCCCCGGTTGTCGACGGGCGGCGGGTAGGCCCAACCTCGCCCAGTTTCTCTTCCACTACCAGTACGTCCTTACCAAAGGTAAGAACCTGATTAGCCCTGATCACCGTGGTTTCGCCTTCTCCATCCAGGGATTTAAACTCCAAACTGGTTATCTTACCGGTGTTTTCATCCACCTCATACTCGCTGACCACACCCAGCAGGTTACCTTTCTTGGTCAAGACCTTTGTCCCCTTCACTTTGATGTTTCGCTGGAGAAGGACGCTGGCATTGGTCGACTCGTTCAAATTGGTCAAAAGGTTCTCACTCTCAGTCGTGACCGCATGGGCCCCGATCCCCATGACAGCACGGTAGGGAAGAACCTTGGCCCCCACGTACCAGTTGCCCCCGTTCACCAAAAGGTATTCAATCGAACCCTCTTCCGGATTGATCACCAAGTCCTTTACCTGCCCAACCTCCTTCCCATCGACTATAGAAAAAACCGGCAGCCCAATGATCTCCTGGGTTTTTTTCATGGACCTAACTCCCTTCCCGTTTGATTATTTATTATGATACGCAGAAATAAACTCTTCCCAAGCCCTGCGCCTTATCAACCTCGGAATTTGTGAAGCTGGTAAATCGGGCATACCGATCTCCTGCAAAAGCCTTTTCGTGATTTCAAGCAACTTTTTCTCCCGGAACGCCGTTTCGCTTCTCGCCTCACCGATTGCCCCGTTTTGAGCCAGGGCATCCAATACTTCTAAGGCTTTACTGTAGTCTCCTGTCTCGCGGTAAAGGGTAACCAGTTCCATGCCTAACATAAAGTGAAGTTCAGGCTGGGTAGATACCTTCCAAGCTGCAAAGAAGCTGCTCGCAGCTTCACCATAGTCTCCCTCGGACTTGGCTCTAAATCCCCTGTCTATCAAGTTTTCAATGGCGGCTCCCGTTTCTGCCGGCGGTTCTTCAACAGCCGGAGTATCGGGTTGCGGGCCTTCATCTTCCGCTCCAGTACCCACAGGCCCGGGCAGTTCGATCGAATCGAGAACACCCTCTCCTATTAACCCGTCTTCGCCCGCTGTTTGTCTCTCCGGACCCTCAAGCGGTACCGCAAGGTGTTGCCTCAATTCTGGCCCCTCACCACCCAAAAGCTCTGCTTCCTTATCCGGAGCCGATATTTCGGCTTCACCACTCGCACCTGCTTCGCCTTCTGTTACCGGTTCAACTTCAGAGGCCAAAATTCCCAACTCTTCTATTACGTTTCCGATACCTGCGGCTGAATCTGGAACAACCAGTACCGGCGGGCTTTCTTCTTCTGGTTCTGTTTCTATAACGATTGCGTGCTCCTCCGATTCTACCTCACTCGTCGCCCGACCACCGTTGGGAGCACCTTCTTCAACAAGACCAAGCTCTTCGCTCATTGCTTCGCAAGACTCCAAATAGGAGCTTTGCCCTGCTTGATCCGACGCGGCTAGCTGAGGCTTCCCCCAGGTCCAAATCAACAGACCTGCTCCTGCAAAAATTACCACATGCAGCCCGGCAAAAGCAAACGGGTTCAAATTCGACGCCAGGACGGGGAACAATCCAACCAGCACCAAAGCAACCATCAATAAAAGCCCAATCGCTCTGGGGCTCAGTCCCCGTTTTTGAAGCCACTTAGAGCCCACCACTGCCACCGGCACAAAAATCACCAAGGCCACGGCCAGGTATTCCAACACAGATGCAAACCTCCCCAGTTTTTTCTTCGACAAGGTCCGTCTTTTTCCTTCTTTCACCTCCAGGTGCAACAGCTAATCAACTTTGCAGTCTGATTCAAAAATAGCCGCTAACCGCGTGCTCAGCACCATACATAAATGATCGAGCTATCTCGGTACACAATGGCCGGCTGGCTTTGTAACTACAGGCATTTTAAGATGTTCTGAACACTGAGTCAGTGCACGCCTATGTACCTTGGCGGAGCAAAACGTGGGAGAGACCCGTATTATGTATTGACCAAGGTTAATGTCATTTGTTCCAAATATTGTGTTATTCGACAGCCCTATCTTAGTTCCTGCTGGTTTCACCAACTATTTACTGCCTAGGTCCTAATTAAAGAGCTAATCAGGGAGAGGAGGGACTTCATGTCCGACTACCGTCACCGCAAACTCGGGGCTATTCCCAGCCCCAAAGATCACCGCGATTTTCACGTTGCCCGTTTTGTGCAAGTCGAGAGGTCTTTCCCGGTTGAATTCAAGGTAGCGCCTCTGATACCAGAGCCTTACGATCAGGATGATGTAGGAGCCTGCGTAGCCTATTCTCTGAAAGCAATCAAAGAAATTCAAGAACAAAAAGAAAGGAATACGTACACTCGTTACTCCGCTGCTTACATCTACGGAGCCCGAGAGCAAAAACACTATCGGGGTGAAGGGATGATACCGCGTGAGGCCTTAGAAATCCTGCTCAAACGCGGAGTATGCCGGGAGCAATTGCTTCCGGGGATTTACCCATACCCGGTAGCAGCTACTATGATAACCGAGGCCATGCACAATGATGCCTACCCGCAAAGAATCAAGGCTTACGCCGCGGCTTATCTGGTTGAGGAAATCAAATCCGCCTTAATGGATCTGGGTCCGGTGATGGCAGTGATTCCGGTTTATGACAGCTTTTACCAGGGAGGCCACCTGCCCAAACCCGACCCCATCAAAGAGAATATGTACGGCTTTCACGCCCTGGTTCTGGTGGGCTGGACCAAAGATAACCGGTGGTTAGCCCTGAATTCGTGGGGAAAAGACTGGGGAGAGTTGGGAGGTTATTGTACCTTGCCCTTCGATTATCCATTCTCCGAAATATGGACCATAACCGATCTGGTAGTTCAACCCGAACCCAAAGTTTACGAGATCTTTGTTTCGCCGTGGCGCAAGGGCAGCCGCAGAGCCTGGCTGGTCCACATGGGACTGTTCGCTACCAAGGAGGAAGCAGTAGAACAGGTAATCAAGCCTCTGCAGGATGACCTAGCTAGGGCCGGTCAGAAGCTAAAAATCAATACCTGATACCTACTCCTTAAACAAGACACTGCTTCACGCAGGCAGACTTTTTGGATGGAGACACGTTGCGTTGAAGGACAAAAGCCCGGAGGCCTTTTAACCGTGCAGCCTGGTGTTAGCGAGTGAGTTCAAGCATCGAAAAATCGAGCCGTCAAAAGCGACGGCTCAATTCATATTGTGTGCGGCCTAGAGGCCGTTGTGGAGGGTGCCTCATAATCGAAATGTTAATCTTCCTTAGCGTCTTCCAGGTAACTGTCTACCGCTTTTAGCTCTTGTTCCAGGTACCGGCGGTAATTTTTCAAAGCCTCCTGATTCTGGCCGGGGAAGCCTCCGAAAAAGCCCCAGAAACCGCGGCCGAAACCTCTTCCAAATCCTCTGCCGCCAAAGCCGAAAAATCCCCGGCCTAAGCCTCTTCCCATACGCCGGCCAGCTCCGCAGGGTCCAAAACCCCTTCCGGTCCCCGGTCCATATCCCAACGGTCCGGTTCCGTTAAATCCAGGCATTCTGTTCACCTCCCGAGATAATTATCCAAAAGAACATATCAATTTGGTCATATGCTCGATTTAATTCTAACCCCATTTTGAACATATGTCAATTATCTCGGGTATTAAATTATAAAAATTCAACTCAGAACTAAGCCTCTTCAGGCGCAGGGTTTTTCCCTTTCACCTCTTCGAGCAACCTTACCGTTATCTCTTCTACTGCTTCCGACTTGTAGTCTTCAATAGTACCTTCGTCAGCCATCTCGATTAACTCAGGATCCCACTTCAAGCTCCCTAAATAAGGAATGTTCATTTCCTCCGCGACTTTTTGCCCGCGGTTGCGCCCGAAGACTTCCAAGAATGTTCCGCAGCACGGGCAGACCACACCGCTCATGTTTTCTATAAGCCCTAGAATGGGTTTATCCAGCTTTTGCGTCATTTTTATCGATTTTTTAACCACCATCGATACCAGGTCCTGCGGGGATGTGACTATCACTACTCCGGTAACCGGCAGGCTCTGCAAAACCGTCAGTGGCACGTCACCGGTGCCAGGCGGGAGGTCCACGATCATGAAATCCAGTTCGCGCCAGTCCGTTTCCTCCCAAAACTGCTTTACCCCGCCGGCTAAAAGCGGACCTCTCCAGATTATGGGATCATCCTCGTTGGGCAAAAGCAGGTTGATGGACATGAGCTTGATACCGGTCCGGGTTTCCGGCGGCTGTATGCCGAACGGGGTCACGCCCGGGCTCCTCGCAATGCCGAACGCTTTTGGAATACTAGGACCTGTGATGTCCGCATCCAGTATCCCGACCTCGTAGCCTTTCTGTCTCAAGCTGAGAGCGAGAAGACTGCTGACCGTGGACTTGCCCACCCCGCCTTTCCCGCTCATCACCGCGATCATGTTCTTAACGTGGTTAAAGCAACCTACCAGAGACTTTTCCTCGATGGACTGAGCTTGACTGCAGCTCCCATCTTGGCTTGAGGGACAGGTTTTGCAACTCTCACCGTTACTCACTCAAACATACCTCCATTTCTTTCCAAATAGGTTTCACGATTTCGGCTATATCTTTAGAATAACTCACAGGGGGTAAGCAGCAATCAATCGCGTGCAAAAAGTCTTCGCGGTAAGGGATGGTTCCCCAAACCGCAATCCCTTTATCCCTGCAAAACTCCTTTATTTCTTGGGTTTTGATGGGACTGAGATCGCACTTGTTGATTACTACCCCGAACCTTACCTTGAAATGCTCGCAGAGTTCTATGACTCTCTGCATGTCGTGGATAGCAGAAAGCGTCGGCTCGGTAACGATAGCCGCCAGGCTACATCCTGTAATAGCCGCTATGGTCGGGCATCCGGTACCAGGAGGTCCGTCGGTTATGATGTAACGCCTCCCATCGGTCTTCGCCGCTTCTTTCGCTTTACGCCTTAGAAGAGCCACCAGTTTACCGGAGTTCGGCTGCCCCGCCCGCAGCCGCGCGTGAAACATGGGCCCGTAAACCGTCTCTGACCGGTACCATTCTCCGGAAACGCGGTCTTCCATGCGGATCGCTTCTACCGGGCAGATACGGGAGCAAAAACCGCAGCCTTCGCAGTCTAGGTCCGAAACCTGGTAATCACTAACGGCGTCGAAACGGCAGATTTCCATACACAATTCGCAAATTACGCACTTCTCCCGATCCAACCACGCTCGCCGCGAGGCTGAAAAAGCCTCCGACTCCCTCGGTTGAGGCTGCAAAAGGATATGAAGGTTGGGTGCCTCCACGTCGCAGTCGCAAATCACAGAACTACCTGCCAGCACCGCTAAAGATGAGGATAAACAGGTTTTGCCGGTCCCCCCTTTACCACTGATTATCACCAACTCTTTCATCTTATCACCAGTCCCTCTATCTTGCCAACGAGCCCGGCAAACATGCCCGCATACCGCGGTAAGCTTCTGGTAAAAAGCCTCCCCTCCGCATAACAGAAGGCTATCTCGCGATCAAAAGGGATGCGCATCAGTACGGGAATGCCCCTTTCTTCAGCGTAGCAATCGATTCTGTCCCATCCTTCTCGATACCGGTTGATTATGATGCCTGCCGGGATCTCGAGCTGACCCACAAGGTCCACCATCAACTTCAAGTCGCTCAGGCCAAAAGGGGTAGGCTCAGTTACAAGCAGGCAAAAATCCGCACCTCTAACCGCTTCTACCACCGAGCACGACGTGCCCGGAGGAGCATCCATTATAACCAACCGGTTTTTCATTATCCTGTGCTTCAGTGCCTGGATAACAGTTGGAGCCGCTACTTCCCCTATATGGAGCTTCCCCTGAGCAAAGACGATATTATCTATTTCAGCTCCCTCGATTACCCCAACCTCGCGTTCTACCTCCGAAATGGCCTTCGTCGGGCAAAAATACGAACAAACCCCGCATGAGTGGCAGAGCTCCGGGAAAAACAGTATCTCTTCCGTCAAAGGTACCAGAGCATTGAAAGCACAGACATCCCCGCACAAACCACATAGATTGCAAAGCCCGTAATCTACAGAGGGCACTTGGGTGTAAACCTCGGTTCGCTCGCTAATCTCCGGCTTCAGGAACACGTGGGCATTAGGCTCTTCCACGTCCAGGTCCAAAAACTGCACCGGCTGATGCTCGGCTGAACTGGCTGCTAGGTTTGTAGCCACTGTAGTTTTGCCGGTACCGCCTTTCCCGCTGGCAACTACGATAACCACGGTTTTGCCCCCTCACCGGTGCTCGCAGTCGTGCCCTCCGTGATGGTCACACACCTCACCTGTCCCTTTAAGTTCTCCGGCCACGTATGCTTCAACAGCACCGCGGATGGATCCACGCACACCGGTTATGGTTTTTATGCCCAAACTCTGAAACAGCTCCACCGCCTTAGGTCCCATACCGCCGGCTATCACCACGTCCACTCCCTTGTCCTTTAAAAACCCCGGCAGAAACCCGGGCTGGTGCCCTGGATTATCTACTATCATCATGTTGGTGACATCTGTTCCCTCGACATCGAACAGGACGAACTGTTCGCAGTGTCCAAAGTGCTCGGACACCATATCCCCTTCTCTTGCCACCGCGATCCTCATCTTTATAACCCCCTAGTTTAATTATTAGGCATGTCCATTTTCCCCAATTTGCCTTGGATGAATAGTTCCAGGCTTTCCTGGATGGTGCCGGTCAATCCCCCATAAACCGGAATGCCAGCCCTGGCTAAAACCTCAAAGGCCTTTGGCCCTATGTTGCCCACAATCACCGCATCGATTCCCTGTTTCAGCAACGCACGGGCAGCCTTGACCCCAGCCCCGCTACTTTCGGACGCATCGTTGGCCACGAAAGTCACGCTTTTCGTATCGGTGTCAACAACTGCAAAGTAGCGGCAACGCCCGAAACGCTCGTCTACTCTCGCGTTGTCAGAATCTTGTTCCACGCTCATAGCTACTTTCATGTCTTCACCTCCATTAACCTCCTGTGCTCAGCATGTCCCTTCAAGCGTGCCTGGATACCCTTTGACCTTTACACTGAATTTCACGGCTCACCATTCTCGTCAGTACTGAGTACCTGTTCGCACTTCGGGCACCTGTAGCTACCCCTCTCTATCAGGCTGTACTGGCAGCGCGGGCACTGCAAATGCTCCGGATCGAGATGATAAGCCCCTCCTTCGATGCGCAAGGCCTTGCCTTCGATCAAAACCTCTGCCACTTTCCGCCTGGCTTCCACCAGGATGCGCTGGAAAGTCGGTCGAGAAACACCCATCCTTTCGGCACAGGCCTCCTGGTCTAACCCCACCAGATCTTTGAGCCTGATAGCTTCCATCTCCTCGATCCTCAGAACAACCTCTTCAAGGTCGTAAGCGGGAATCCCTGCCGGTTTGAACAGCGAACACATGGGTACGTGCCCGACCCTTCTCCGTTTTCTGTGTCTAGGCAATGCTCGTTTCACTCCCTGCTGTTTAAAATCGTCCGCACGTACTGAGCATAAGTTCAAATTACATGATAAAATGATTCTGAACATATGTCAATATAAGAATATTCTACCCATTATGGCCGACCCCGATAACCGATTCACCGCAACAAGTTGGCGGCCTCAGAAAGGTAACCCTTCTCTCTATCTGGCACTGGCACCAGAAACGTCGCCGGTTAAAGGCCCACATCAGTCTGTTAGGCGCCTGAAAGCTAGGAAAGGTGGGAAAGCAGTGAAAGGATTAATTTTTCGTTGGGCTGTTCGAAGGCTGGTTAAGAAAGGAACGGCAAAGGTAACCCGCCAGTTGGTCCGGGGAATTCTATACCCGGCAGGAACGGCTTTACTGACAAAAGTCATTAGCAATAAGACTTCCCCGCCATCGATTGAATCCTCTTTCTCGGCTTCGGACAGGATCATTTCCAAAGACTTATCTGAAGCGACTAACCACACTCCACCACAAAGCTCACAAGATAATCAAACGGCTCCTTGAGGTTCTCTACAGAAAGCTCCCATACCGTCTTCCCGGCCCCGGGAAGATCTTCGATGCGGGTTCAGCCGGGCACGGGATTGGCTATCCGCTCCTCCCCCCAGACCTCGATCAGGGTCATCAGCTTGTTCTCATTTTCTTTCCATTCCCGCGGGTTGACCCGGTTAGGAACGACGAGGTCAATCCCGGTTTCTTTTTGCCTTATCGATTGTACCTTTCTCTCTATCCGATCCAATTCATCCCTGTCCGGCATGTCGCCTGCGAACCCGATAACAGCCATGACCACATCAGCCCGAGCTAACACTTCAGCCCCTGGCGGGTCGGTAAGCTCCAGGTCAACCACCGCAACACCCGCTCTTTCATCTATTCCTTGCCTCAGTTCCTCCCAGGAGGCGAGCGCCAAGCCGGAGGGCAACCCGGACAACTTTTCCAACCACCGCCGAGCCGCCGAATCTCGCCCCATGTCCACGATAGCTACAGGGTACCCGCCGCGGGCCAAACCACAAGCCAGGTTCACTGCCAGAGTAGTCTTCCCTGCCCCTTCCCTAATAGAAGTAACCGCCAGCAGTTTCATATCCATCACACCTGCCATCCAGTCATAGTCAATAACCATCCATATTATGCCAAATAAAAACTCAACCTCAATTCAACTAACCCAAACGTCAGAAGGTCGTGAACGTGTCAGCAGACCGCCAATGCGCAGAGCTTGTGCATAAGCTTTTTTTATAAATGCCTCCGGATCCCCCCTGCTCCAACAACCATCGGCGCACACCTCCAAACTCAGGAGACCCCGGTAAGTGGCCTGCGGAAAAACCCTGCCGATTTGTTCCCAGTCGATAACTCCTTGGCCCGGCAGCCAGTGCCGGTCCCGCATCCCGTCGGTATCGGATAAATGCGTGGCAACCAAGCGCCCGCCCAGTTCCGAGAGCAATTGAGGACTGTCAGGGTTGTAAAGCAGGTCGTGCGAGCTATCATAACACAGCCCCAAGCAAGGGGATTCGATTTCAGAAAGAACAAGGCGAAGATAAGAGGTGTGGTCAGTGTTTTCCAGAGCCAGAATTATGCCCCCTTGCTCCGCGACTCTCAGGATGCGGCCGATGCTTTCCACGCCGTATTTCAATACACCCGGCGGGGCAGGTCCATCTGCTATGTGCATCACCATCACCGGAATATCGTACCTGATACAATCCTCAACCCAAGCTATGTGTTTCTTCACTTCGGCCTCTCTGACCGACCGGTTTTCGTTCCACAACGCGTTGCACCCGTCATATGGAACGTGTATGTTCTCCAAGAGCAAACCGGATTCCCGTACCATACGCGGCATGTTCTCCTTTTTAATTCCCGGATATCCCTGTTCGTCCTCCCACCAGACAGAAGTAGCACCAAACCCGGCCTCTTTAATCATCCTGAGCCTCTCGCTCAGCGGGAGTACAAACCCGAACCAAGAAAAAATACCCAATTGAAATCCTGAGCCGGGCAATCGCAACTCCCTCCATCTCTCGGCATGTATACCCCCGCCAATTCGCCGACTCGCTTGGTGCAGACAAAGGAACCCACACGAGGGATATCACAAACACACCTGTGTGCCCCTGGAACCCACCGGTGTGGCGCTATTGACGTGGATCAGAAAAATAGAACTCTGTTTTGGTTTTGCCTTTATAAAGCTATTCGATGTAATCGACCGAAAACCTTGTCTTGAACCGATACAAAATCGAATAAAACGGCTTGCCAAATACCATGGCAAAAACCACATTACCGATGGCGTGTAAAGTATCTGCCGGCAGGCTGGCCGCATAAGCGGCCGCAAAGGTCTTCCACGTCAACGGGTAAACAAAGCCTACCCAGTACCAAAAGTCCATCACCCAGCCGAAAAGATACCCGCACACCCCGCCCACAATCGCGAAAATAGCAGAATTAAATCCTTTCTGGTACCTGGCCAGCGCCCCTGCAATCACTCCGCACACGCCCCAGCAGAACATCTGCCAGGGAGTCCACGGCCCCTGTCCTAGAAAAAAGTTGGAAACCAAAGCGGCAACCGCACCGACCACAAACCCCATTTGCGGCCCAAAAACATACCCGGTTATCATGACCACAAAAGTCGTGGGCTGGAGCCCCATGATCGCCGCAAACGGTACCCGAGATATGGCAGCCAATGCCGACATAGTAGCGACAACCGCCACCTGCCTGGAGTTGACCCTACCCCATTCGAACCGCCACAATACAGCCCCGATAACCAAAGCGATACCCACGGTTAACAGTAAAGCCCAGTTCACTTCCCTGCTGAACCACAGCTTCGCCAACAAACCCGATATTAACGACAGGACCACAACCGTAAAGGTTAATTTAGGAGCTTTTCGGTTCATGTTTCATTGCCGCATCCTTCAATAATCGTTTCTCCCTCATTTCATTCCTAATACATTCCTTAATTGCGCGATGCTGTAAGCACACTGGGCCCTGGTGGCAGGAAGAGCTGCTTGGAAATCAGGATACAACAACCCGTTTTTCCGAGCTGCTTCTACAGACGCTGAATACCAGTATGGGCCGGCGGTTACGGAACCGGCTTTATCAGGGGGCAAGGCCCTCGCCAGTATACTCGCCAGTTCGGCTCCGGTGATCTTACCGTTAGGGTCAAATAAACCGCCAGGCTTGCCCTTCATATAACCTTTGCTTACCACGGCAGCGATAGCCTGACCAGCCCAGTAATTCTTAGGAACATCTGCGAATCCATTGCTGGCTTTGCCCTCGGCCTCTTCCAAACCCAGCCCTCTATACAAGAACACCGCGAACTCTGCTCTCGTTACCCGGTTTTCCGGCCTAAAACTCCCGTCCGGGTACCCGCCCAAGGCCTTTACCTGTACCAGCTTCATTATGGAATCGTAAGCCCAGTATTCCGGAGTAAGGTCGAAAAAAACGCTTTTCGACGCACTTTTCGATTGTTTCCAGTAGTTAACATTTACCGGAAACGGCTTTCCGGCCAAAGCCGTCACCGCATAGGCGGTCATTGTAACCGGCGAGGAGGCCACTCCTTCTTTCCAGTTGAAGGAACCATCGCTGTTTTGTAAGCTTAGAAGGTGAGTCACGGCGTTCTTTCCGTTTTTCGACCACTCGAGGCTTTGAGGGTCTTCCCCCGTAGCTATTAACCCCTGTATGACACAGGCATCGGAAGCGGCATTGGCACCGCTGGCCATCCACGCATCACCACAGTTGAATCCCCCGTTGTCCTCCTGACACCTCTTGATGTAAGCCAGCGCGTTTTTTACCGCAGTCGAATTATTGGGGTTTTCTCCTAAAAGCACCAAGACCTGAAGGGCTACTCCCGTATCATCTGCATCGCTCTGATACCCCTCCAGCCAGCTGAAGCCCCCGTCCCTGTTCTGGCGGGCGAGCAGCCACTCTCGAGCTTTGTCCTGGTTTGGTATCTTTTTGCCGTCAGAGGCCAGGCTCAGTATCGACCACATGTGGGCGTTTATCATCCCTTTTTCTCCTCGCCCGGGCTGGAAGAACGCCCCATCGCTCTGTTGAAAAGAACTTATCTTTTCCGTCAAGTCCAGCTCTTTATACTTAGGATCTTTTGCCGCTGCACTGAGAGCCAGTAACAAACGAGCATAATCACAGGTCTCTTGTATATCATCCTTACAAGTTTCTAGGTAATCCAAAGGGCTCTTACCAGACGGCGCCCACGCCGTGCCCGCGACATCTTCTCCCGCTGCCTCTAAAGCCATGATGACCCAGCAAGTGACCGCCTGGCTGCTCTCGCCTCCTGGTTTCGCCGGAAAACCACCGTCGCGGTTCTGGACACGGTGCAGGTATTGAATAGCTCTTGCCAGGCTGGATGCCGCCTCTGAACCCGTCACTGGGTAACCGGCCAAAGCTGCCTGCGAGCTCACCAAAACCAAAAACAGCGCTAAGCTAAGCCCTATTGCGAAAACTTTCTTTTTCACGCTTATGCACTCCCCCGCTTTTTGCTGTTTACCGTTTCGTCCTCGAAATTACCCCCGGAAGGAAGCCCCGCCCTCGTGTTCAAAGCAGTTCATCAAACTGACTAAGGCTTCCCTGGCCTGGTCGAAAGTAACTATGCCGGGAATCATGTTGTGGAACAGCTTGTTCAACTGCGGTGAATAAAAAGTTGAACCCGTAAGCACATCGTACTTGCTTCCTTGTTCCATAACCTCTCCTCCAGCCATCAACACTATCTCATCGGCGTACTCGGCAGCAAACTCGACATCATGCGTTACTACGACCACAGTAGCTCCCCCGGCTTTAAGTTCCAGCAAGATACCGCCCAATTCTTCTTTTAATCTATAATCGAGACCCCGGGTGGGCTCGTCCAAGAGCAGCAGCTCGGGCCTGGCTGCCAGAACCGAAGCCAGTGCCACCCGCTGGCGTTCCCCGGTACTCAAATCGCGAGAATTACGGTCAGCAATCGTTTCCAGGCCTAGCCTATTTAGAATCTGCTTCCCGGTTGCATCGTTCTCAACTCCCAGGTTTTTCTGAGTAAACTCTATCTCCTGCCTTACCGTAGGCATAAACAAATAATCGTTAGGGTTCTGCGATAGGTATCCGACCGTCTTTGCCAGCTCTTCAACGGGCAGCATTCTGGTATCCCGCCCCACAATGATAACCCGTCCACGAGACGGTCTGAGCAAGCCGTTTATGTTTTTGAGAAGAGTAGTCTTTCCTGCTCCGTTCCCTCCCATTACGACCACGAATTTGCCCGGCTGAATGGCTAAGTCTACCGATCTCAGCACTTCGCTTCCACCAGGGTAAGTGAACCACAGTTTCTGGACCTCTAGAGCAGGTTGCTTAGACTCAGCCTTGACCACGCGTAGCCTGCCCTCAGCACATGTCGAAGCTGGAAACCCGCGGTCCGAAGTCCAGTTCCTAAGAAGCCTTCGTCCTTCTTTGACCGTAACCGGAATGCTCCGGCTCCCCACGCTGGCGAACAACTTGGGCAGAGGAGGGACAAACGGCGTCCCGCCCCTCACAGCCCATTCAGCCATGGCCTCGGGAGCGTGGTGGTCATAAACAATCCTCCCCTCGTCCATCACCAGCACCCGGTCGGCCAGGTGAAAACACCTCTCCAGGCGTTGCTCGATCAGGACCACCGTGATACCGTTTTCCTCGTTCAGCCTCCTCACCATGGTGAGTATTTCCTCTCCCGCCACGGGATCGAGCTGCGATGTGGGTTCGTCTAGCAACAACACCTCTGGCTGCATTGCCAGGACCGATGCCAAGGCCACCTTTTGTTTTTCCCCGCCCGACAGCTCTGGAATAAATCGAGAAAGAGAGCCTGTTAACGAGAGAGCTTCCGTGACCTCCATCACCCGGCGTCTCATAAGCTTGGGAGGCAGCCCGAGGTTTTCAAGGCCAAAAGCGATTTCCTGCTCCACCCCGGTCATAACCATCTGCGCCTCGGGATCCTGAAAGACTATACCCACCTTCTGTACCAGGCTTCTTTTGTCGAGTTCCCGCAATTCGGTACCGTCGAGATAAACCCTGCCGCCGTATTTGCCCCCGTAAAAACCAGGGATCAAACCGGCTATAACCCGGAGCAGACTGGACTTCCCGCTTCCCGAACCCCCGATTACCAGAACGAACTGTCCCTCAGGGATAGACAAGTTGATCCTGTCTAAAGCCGGCTTTTCCGTGCCGGGATAGTAGTAGGTCAGATTTTCGATCTTAACCAAGGCCAACTTTCCCACCCCCAAGCGAGAACAGCAGGTACTGAAAACATAGCAGCCATGACCAAGGCCAGGCCGACTTCCCTACCAGTAATAGCCGCCAAGTGAGGGTAATACATATAATCGGACCAGCCCCGCCCCACGGCTACTAACGCGGTAATTGCTCCGATCATCACGCCTGCCAGTATCAACCAGTCCCGCGGTCGCCACAGCTCCCTCAGGTAATAGCTCCGAGGCCCACTCCCGAAGCCCCTAGCGTGCATGGACTCGGCCAGGAGCAACGAACGCTCAAGCGAAGAAAGCAACAGGACGCTGGCTACCGGAACCAGATTGCCCGCACGCTCCCACCACCTGCCGCCTTCGAACTTAACGCCCCGGCAGCGCTGGACCTCGGTTATCCGGTAAAAATCACCTACCATCAAAGGAAAAAGGCGGGTAGCAAGGGTTATGACAAGAGTGGACCTCGTCATCCATCTGCTGAGCAGGCTCAATATCTTGTCGGGGTGCACCGCATAGGTGTACAGGCAAAAAACGCTTATCACAACCAAGAGCCTCAGCCCCATGCCTGCTCCGTAAGCCAGGCCTTCCACGGTTACCCTCAAATGACGCAAAAGAGGCACCCTGGCCCCGGAGAACAGCGGGGTTGAACCAGCCTGCCCCACCACAGCGTTAATTAGAACGATTAAGAGAATCATGGCCAGTGTCAGCTTCATGTATGACCGCCATTCCCGAGCAGTATCAGAGGCGATAATGACCGCTCCAACTGCCACGAACAGGCCCAAGAGGTAAGCGGGATGAGAAAACACCAGGGACAGCAGGAATACCGCCAGGATAAATACCAGCATAGTAACCGGATGGAGCGTATGAATCAAGTTGCCTTTCTGCCGGTAAGCCAGCATCGCTACTTTCCTGCCTTCCCTTAGAACGGTAACCTCATTACTTTACCTTCTACGACAGCTGCACTGTACAGCCCGGATATTTTCTCCGGCCGCCCGGCCAGGGCCTCGACCGCTTGCTCCAGCCCCTCGCGGTCGATACCTATTACCAGCCACAGAGGACTGCCATCTCCCAGTCCCTCGCCGGTAGCCGCTATGACCGCAGCGTTAGTAGCATACACCCGCGCAGTCTCTCCCCTGTAATCGAGCAGTTCGACTCCATCCTCGGTGAAGTGGACAAACGTCCCGTTCCGCCGGTACCCTTGGTTCAGCTTGTCTAGGTAAGGGCTATCTTTTAGATGTCTCCACTCGCCTACCACGATGGTTGGTCCCGATCTCGGTGAAAGCAGGCTCTCGTTCAGAATTCGAACCCCAACCGAAGAAACTCCGCTGGCTTTTAGGGCCTCTTTCAGGGTCTGTCCAAGGTCCAAGCTCCCTGGAGCGCACAAAACGGTAGTTGGCCTTGTTTTCCCGCGGTAGCCATGGAGGAACGGCTCCGGGTAGCAGCCTATCACTGCCGAGTTAACCAATCCAAAAGTATCCCATGAATGGTAGTCCCACCACACCGAATCGCCAGCCCTCAGCTCGTAATCGCCTGCCCCTACGTCCGAGCAGATACCGTTGACAAAGAAAAACCAGTCTTCCCGTGGGCCTGAGAACCCCCCACTCTGCGACTCTACCCCGTTGATCCCGGTAATCAAGCCGCCGCTGTACCCCGTTTTCACCTGAGAGTTAGCTTGGAGAACATCGAACACGGTCCAGCCGGGTTCCATGCGAACCTTTTTGTCCAGAAGTTTCGAGCTTCCGAAGTCTTTCGTTACCACGAGGTGCACCGTAGCAGCGGTTTGTCCGGTTTTTCCCTCACCTTTTTCGAGGAAAGCATCCTGGTCAGAAGCGGTACCGGGACTTGCTTTTGTCCCGGTAGGCTCCTTAGTGTCCGCCGTTTTTCCAAGCGTTTTCTCCTGAACGGTATCGTTTTTTGCCTCACCGTCTTTGGCCGCTGCAGAAACAGGGATTCGATCCGCATCTTTTTCCGGGCCTGCGCTCTGAACAGCTGCTTCCTTTGTTTTATTGCCGGCAACATCATTGGCCGTCCGGTTGCCACAACCGGCAACCGTCACGGCCAGGAAGACAACCATCAGGACTGCCAAACAAAAACCCAGTCGGCGTTTTAACAAAACATCATTCCTCCCCCAAAGTCCCTGCTTAAACGGGGCCCTTCAACTCCCTGCGCCTTGCACCCTATTTTGACCCTGGTTCTGCGGCCTGCGATTTCAAATACCTGTAGACGACCACCGCCGCTTCTGCCCGGGTCGTGCTCCTTTGACCCTGGAAGGTTGATCCTTCACAGCCTCTCATGAGGCCGCGTTCTACAACGTACTCCACACTTTTCCGGGCCCAAGCAGGGGTAGATTCTTTATCTCTTAGAACTGTTTGGCTTAGCTGTCCGGGTGCTGGCACTGCGGGCATCCGGGCTAGGATCGAGGCCATCTCGAAGCGGGTTATGGTTCGGCCGGGACCAAAAGTACCGTCGGGGTAACCGCTGGCAATGCCCTGGTTGGCTACCGCCCCGATAACACCTGCAAACCAGTCTTCATACTTTACATCTCGGAAGCCAGTGCCTCTGACCTTGTCCGGAGTCAGGCCTAAGGCGTTTGCCACCATCGCAGCGAATTCTGCCCTGGTTACCGGACGATCCGGTTCGAAGCCCTTGCCGGTTCCGCGGACAACACCCTTGGCTGCCAGGTACTCTATAGCTTCCTTGGCCCAAGCAAAGTTCTCACCGACGTCGGGGAAAGAAATTGTCTTTTCCGGTTGTTTCGTCGCGACCACCTGGTTCGTCGGCGGCAACTCGATTACCGCAAACTTGGTAAAGTGGTCGGTTTTGAATACGGCCAACCCTTTCTTGGCGTCTATCAAGCCGGGAATAGGCACCCATTGTTTGTTCTTCTCGTCGTACCAAGCCGGGGTCAGGAGTTCCAGCTTCATGTCCTCGTCTACCGGCAGCTTAATAGTTACGGTGACGGGGGAGGCGAATTTGGTGCCGCTGGGCTCAAACTCATAAAGCGATGATGCGATTTTACCCGGGACCTGCACGTCAACTTGGGACGAATTCAATTCCTTGAGCGATATTTCTACCGTCTCGTTCAAGGCCTTGGCGGGTATGAGCAACGACACCTCCTGCTTGGTATCTGCCAGCACGGCTTCTTCCGTTCCAACCTTCACGGTTACGGATACCTGGTTTTCCGCTAACTCCTTTTTCAAAGCTTCGACCTCGGATTTTGACATGACCTGCTCCCGGTTGAGGATCTTGGTCCCGGTCAACACCTGCTCCAGCTCGCTTTGGTATCGGCTGACGGTTTCCTTAACCGCCTGCACAATCTCGGGGCTTATCGCTGCCGTCTGAACTTCTTGCAGGTATTTACCGCTAACGAGATCCTCCCATTTAGGACCGCCGGACATGGCGTTGGTGCTGTACCAGAAGATAATCTTGTCATTTTGACGCACCGAGCAGTCGCCGGGCAGAACACTCGGCATGCTTCCGTTCACACTGTAGCACCAGCCGTTCATCCCCTCGTTTCGTTCGCCTTCTATAGCAACCACCAGCCCGGGCCACTGGCTCGAAAACTCCCAGCTCAAACCCGTTTTGTCCAAAGCCCCCATCGCTGTCAGCCTGAATCTATCGTCGGGAGAAAGCTCCACCGAACCCGGTCCGTATAAGAGGTATCCATCCTTGCCGACCACCGCAATGTTCACGGATATTGTACCGGATCCAGGGGTCGTGCCTGACCCAGAATTCGCGGCAGCTACTGTTACCGTTGCCGTTCCGGTCAGACTCCCGTAACTCGCCCTCACCAGGGTGGTACCTGGAGCAAGGGCACTAAGCACGCCTCCAGTATCTATACTGGCGACACTGTCATCACTTACTTCCCATACTGCTTGCGATGTTACATCGGTTTCGGTTCCATCTACTTGGAATAATTGGGCTGTAAAAGCTTGTGTGGATCCCACGCTGACTGTGGCTTGCGGTGGGTTTACCAACAAGGCAGGTGTTACGGTAGCATCCAGCATCAGGTAGGCATCAAGAACCCAGGTGTTATCCATTATGTTCTTGCTGGTCCCGAAAGTTCCGTCCCCGTTAAGGGCTCCGGTCAAAAGATAGGTAACCGGACTGTTTTCTTCGCTGTTTTTCCAGGATCGGGGATCCATATTTAAAAGAGTTAAGGTATATATTACTTCCGCGGTGTCTATTGCAGGGTCGTCCCAACCAGCGTCATCTTGAAAACTGCCATTCTCTTTCTGTAGTGCTTTCAGCCATTCGAGGCCCGCCTCTATGGCCTGTGTCACAGCATCTGTCTGGTCCCCTAAGGCATAGTCCTTTAGATAATCCAAAGCTCGGATTGCCTGGCAGGTTGCCACAGTATCGTTCCAGGAACTGGTCCAAGCCCCGGTATTCATATCCCTTTGGCTTAGAATATACTCAATGGCCGCATTTTTATCGTAAACCTGGTCTATTACCCCTGCCCTTCCCAAAAGCTCAAAAGCCGCGATGTCGCCGAAAGCGTTGTCGTCAAAAGACCCGTTTCCCGTGCTTTTCTGACGGTCGTTCAGTATCTGAAGCAGTTGGTTGGCTTTCTCATTATCCCCGAAAGCCTGGACTGCCAGCAGATGCTGGGCCAGGAGTTTAGATGAATAAGTACCGCTAGGATTGGACAGTATCTGGTATGTTTTCGCCAGAACCTTATCCTTAAAACTCTGGCTCTCATAAACCCAGCTGCTCAAATCGACTCCGGCCTTATCAAGCACATATGCATCGTAAGCGCCGAAACTCGTCCAACCGTCATCTACTGGAGTCCCAGTTTGAAACAAGACATAATTATTCTGCACCGCCCTGGCGGCAAGGTCATCAAAACTCACCTGGGCTTCTGCGGTTCCTGGCAGAACAACCGTTGTTAACAAACTTGCCAATAAGCAAATCAATGTTATCAGACGATAACGTCTGCGGTTCTTATGCATAGATTTTAACCCTCCCTCAGCCAAAACCTTCACTAAACCAAACCAGCATCTTTCTTTAGACGTCAAACACCGAGTCTCCGTCTACGGCTACTCATTCGAACCAGAAACCAATTAAAAAACCCCACTTCCACTGAAAGAAGTGAGGTTCGTACTCATAAGCTCACATATGCCCTCATACCGCACTCCCCCTCTCATGCGGAAGGATGACGATGCGTAGTCTCGGGCAGGTCTCCTGACTCGCGGATCCTTGCTCCATTCCCACCTTCCCATCCGGCACGCAACCGGTTGGCTTAAAACCGGATACATGTTCGAACAGTGGCTTACCGGGAATGTCGCTCCCCGCTCACAGTGGCGCGACCGTCCAGGATTCTCACCTGGTTCCCTTTTTAACCTCGTCTCGGTTTCCCACCGGGACAAGGACACCCAAGACCTCGTATCATTCAGTTGTCGTTTGTATGTTGCATTAATATTAATACCACATTTGCTCAACAACCGGCAACCATTTTTGTTGTTTAGTGCCACACCGTACTAAAGAGTGCATTCTTAATTCTTAATTCTTAATTCTTAATTCTTAATTCTTAATTCTTAATTCTCAATTCCTACCATTTCACCAATAGCCCGTACCAGCTCATCCCTTCCCTCACCGGTGAGGCTGGAAAAACATAGCGGTGGATCTGATAAACGGAGTTCCCGCTGGATAGCCGCCAGTTGCGTTTTCCATTTTCCGCGGGCTATCTTGTCGGCCTTGGTAGCTACTACTATGCGGGGAATCTGGTGATAACCTAGCCACTCGCTCATGAGTTTGTCCGTTTCAGTTGGATGATGCCGTATGTCTACGACCTGAACAACGCACTTCAGCTGGCGCCTCTCCTTGAGGTACTTTTCTATCAAAAGGCTCCACCGCTTGCGCTCTGCCTGCGAGACTTTGGCATACCCGTAGCCCGGCAGGTCCACCAAAAACCAGGCATCATCGAAAAGGTAGTAGTTTATAGTCCTGGTCTTGCCAGGGGTAGAGCTGGTCAGAGCCAGGTTCCGCCGGTTGGCGAGGCAGTTGATCAAAGAAGATTTGCCTACATTAGACCTTCCAGCCAAAGCTATTTCCGGCAGCCCCGATGCAGGCAAAGATTCTATATCTACGTAAGAGCCCTTGAATTCAGCTTTCTTCACTCTCATGTTCTTCATTGAAGGGTTTGCTCGGCAACAGGTCCTATGACTTCTCCCAGGCTTTCTTTAGCCTCAGGCATTCCTCTAACCAGGGCCTTTTCCAGTACCTGGTCCATATGGTCTACCAACACAAATTCCATCTTCTTCTTAACATTGGCAGGAACCTCTTCCAGGTCCTTTTTATTTTCGGCAGGCAGAATGACTGTGGTAATGCCCGCCCGGTGAGCAGCCAGCACTTTCTCCTTGATCCCGCCTACAGGGAGAACCCTTCCCCTTAAAGTAATCTCTCCGGTCATGGCTACATCGCTCCGGACCGGCTGTTTGGAAAAAGCCGAAGCCAAAGCCGTAGCCAAAGCAATGCCCGCCGAAGGGCCGTCTTTAGGAATAGCCCCCTCTGGCACGTGTAGATGCACATCGTATTTCTCGTGAAAATCGGACTCGGTGATCCCCAGCTCCCCCGCTTTGCTTCTCACATAGGAAAGGCTGGCCTGGGCCGACTCTTTCATGATATCGCCTAGGTGTCCCGTCATCGTCAATTTACCGGTTCCGGGAAGCAAAGCGACCTCCACCGACAGGGTGTCACCACCGGTCTCGGTCCAGGCCATGCCGGTAGCAACCCCGACTTGATTTTCTTTTTCTGCCGTACCGTACCGGTATTTTTCTGCTCCCAGGAAAGTCGGTACCGAATTGCTGGTTACCCTAACCGACTTGTTTTTATCAGCCACCACTTCCCGAGCCACCTTACGGCAGATGGTAGCAATCTCCCGTTCCAAGTTACGCACCCCGGCCTCCCGCGTGTACTGCCTGATTATCTTGCGGATAGCGCCTTCAGAGAAACCGATATTCTTCTTTTTCAGACCGTGTTCTTTGATCTGTTTCGGTACCAAATAGTCCAGCGCGATCCTGGTTTTCTCCTCTTCAGTGTACCCGGAGATGTAAATGACCTCCATCCGGTCCAACAGAGGACGCGGGATGCTGTAGGGAGAATTGGCAGTCGTTATAAACATCACTTTAGATAAGTCAAACGGCACCTCCAGGTAGTGGTCGCTGAACATGTGGTTCTGTTCAGGATCCAGCACTTCCAATAAAGCCGAAGCGGGATCTCCCCGAAAGTCGGAGCTCATCTTGTCCACCTCGTCCAGCAAGAAAACAGGATTCTTAGTTCCTGCCTGCTTCATTCCCTGGATAATACGCCCAGGCAAAGAACCTACATAGGTGCGGCGGTGTCCTCTAATTTCCGCTTCATCCCTGATCCCGCCCAGAGACATGCGCACGAACTTTCTCCCCAAGGCCCTGGCAATAGACTTTCCGAGCGAGGTCTTACCCACTCCCGGAGGCCCGATGAAACACAAAATGGGCCCCTTCATTTTTCGAGCCAGCTTCCTTATAGCCAGGTACTCGAGTATCCGTTCTTTGGGCTTGGTCAAACCATAGTGGTCCTCGTCCAGTATCTTCTGGGCAACGTCAAGATCCAAACGGTCTCTGGTTTCCTGCGACCACGGCATGGAAAGCAGCCAATCCAGGTAGTTACGTACCACCACCGCTTCCGCTACCATGGGAGGCATCTTTTCCAGCCGCTCTACTTCTTTTAAGGCCTTCTCTTCGATCTCAGGTGGCAGCTTGGCCTGGGCTATCTTTTCCCTCAGTTCCTCTCCCTCTGCCACCCTTTCATCCTTTTCTCCCAGCTCTTTTTGGATGGCCTTCATCTGCTCGCGCAGGTAGTATTCTTTCTGGGTCTTCTCCATCTGCTTCCTGACCCGGATGTTTATCTTTCTTTCGAGCTCCAAGACTTCCATCTCTTTGGCCAAGATTTCACACAGTATCTCCAGCCGTTTCTTGACATCAAGTGATTCCAGTATCGCCTGTTTCTCATGCACCCGCAAAGACAGGTGAGAAGCGACAACGTCGGCTAACCTCCCCGGTTCCTCGATGGCCACCACCGAGACCACAGTCTCCGGCGGTATCTTCTTGCTCATTTTAACGTATTGCTCGAACTGGTAAATAAGAGTCCTCATCAAAGCTTCTATCTCAGGGGCTTTTCTGTCAGGGTACTCTTTGAACTCTTTGATGCCAACCTTAATAAAAGGCTCAAAAAAGATGTATCCCTGAATCTCGGCCCTGTTCAGCCCTTCCACCAGTACCCGCATGGTACCTCCGGGCATCTTTAGTATCTGCTTAATCTCAGCAATGGTGCCTATCTGATAGATGTCATCTTCCCCCGGATCATCGGTCTGGGCTTCCTTCTGAGTGGCCAAGAAAATCTTCTTGTCCTCAAGCATAGCCTCCTCAATGGCGTTGATGGATTTTTCCCGGCCTACATCCAAATGTATAACCATGTGGGGAAATACCAAAACACCTCTTAGCGGCAGCAGTGGGATTTCGCGATAGTAGTACTCCTTCCCCTCGTACACCCCAAATTACACCTCCTATTACGGCCAAACCGCAAGTATATTCTACTATATGAAAAAAACGAATGTAAGAGGGCATCAACGCCGGACAACCGGAAAATACCCGTCTCATTAGATTTTTAGCTGTTTTATTGTACCAGAAACCTATCCAGCGGTCATGTTTAAAATTATGGGTCAACTGCTTAAAAAGCCTTTTAATGAGTAAAAAATGAAGGCTTTTTGCCAAAAATGCCCCTCGGTTGAGCCGGTGAAAGTATGTTTTCAGTCTTAACAGTTAACCAAAGCACGTGGGTATCCTGATACAATAGAGTCCCGCGAAACATCAACCAAGACAGCGTTCTCGATTACCTGGGCAATGCTCTCCACTGGGACTACCTCTATGTCCTCCCAGTGTTCAAAAATCTCGAGCCAGTTTTCCTGGGGTATGAAAACCTGTTTAACGCCTGCGCGGCGAGCCGCCTCAATCTTGGGAATTACCCCTCCTACCGGTTTCACATTCCCAGCCACTGATATCTCCCCAGTCATCGCGACATAAGCCCTGACTGGCCATTGTTTTAGGGCTGAAAAGACCGCAACCGCCATAGCCACCCCGGCTGATGGTCCATCTACAGCCATCCCACCCGGGAAATTGATGTGAATGTCGTAATCCCCAGTCTTGAGCCCATATACCCAGCGGAGAGCGGTCATTACGTTCTCAACCGCACCTTTGGCCATACTCTTGCGCCTAAAAGCATGGCCAGAATCGCCGAACTCTTCTTCTTCTATCACCCCGGTCACCTTCCACCGTCCTTGCCCCTTTCTAGCCTTCATCGCGCAGACTTCAACCTCGATCAAGCGTCCCTGGTTAGCGCCGTGAACAGCCAAAGCATTTACCACTCCTACCCGGGGAGTAGGGCTCGGTCGGACCTCATAGCGCGGGTTGAATCTGCCGTGATTAACTACTCTGGCGAGTATTTCCCGATCTATCCTTGAGGCCCCTTTCACGGTTGCGATCCCCGCTGCCAACTGGATAATGTTCACCGCCTCCCTGCCATTGGTAGCGTAACGCGCAACCTCGGCCAAAGCGTCTTCGTCGATGGCACAACCGATCTTTTCCGCTGCCCTCCGGGCTATGAGCTGGATCTCGTCCCTTTCGAGCGGCCGGAAGAATATTTCCATGCAACGAGATCTGAGAGCAGCGGGAAGTTCTTCCGGAGACTTAGTCGTAGCTCCCACCAAGCGGAAGTCGGCGGGAAGCCCGTTCTGAAAAATATCGTGAATATAGGACGGGATGTTCTTGTCCTCCTGACTGTAATAGGCGCTTTCCAAGTAGACTTTTCTCTCTTCCAAAACCTTCAGGAGCTTGTTCAGGTGGGTTGGGTGCAATTCACCAATCTCGTCGATAAAAAGAATGCCGCCGTGAGCCTTGGTGACAGCGCCCGGCTTGGGTTGCGGGATCCCTGCCAATCCGAGGGACCCCGCCCCTTGATAGATCGGGTCATGAACTGAACCTATGAGAGGATCCGCTATATTTCGCTCGTCAAACCGGGTGATGGTAGCATCGATTTCCACAAACCGTGCTTGACCGCCGAAAGGAGAAAGGGGATCGGCTTTCGCGTACTCCAAGACCAGCCTTGCAGCCGCGGTTTTCCCGACTCCCGGAGGGCCGTAAATGATGACGTGCTGAGGATTGGGCCCGCAGAGAGCCGCTTTCAGAGCCTCGATCCCTTCTTCCTGCCCTACTATTTCTTCGAAACGGCTGGGACGGGTCTTACTCGATAAGGGCTCGGTCAAGGATATTCCACGGAGCCTTCTGAGTTTTTCCCGTTCCTTTTCCGAGTCTCGAAATACGGCCGCCTTGGTTCCCCTTTCCCTGCGCAACAGATGCCAGAAATACAATCCAATAACTATGCCGAAGAAAACTTGAATCAGGTAGAAAAATCCCCCTAACTCACTCAAGCGGTATCACCCTCATCCCTACGCTTTGGTGGTTATGCTACTACATATTATCTCCACCACCTAAGCTTTCATCAGGATGGAGCCGGAGTAAAAAAAGGCAGCTTTCGCTGCCTTTATCAGTTTACCCTCCTTTTTGGCTCTACGGTAACCAAGAGAGGTTTTTCCTTTTTCTGTATCACATCCTTTGTCACCACACATTTGGTGACGTCCGCCCGAGATGGTATCTCGTACATAACGTCCAACATAACGTCTTCCACTATGGCCCTTAGACCTCTAGCACCGGTACTGCGCCGCATAGCCTCCTCAGCTATCGCTTTTAAGGCATCGTCAGTAAACTCAAGGTTTACGCCGTCCATGTCGAACAGCTTTTGGTATTGCCGCACCAGAGCGTTTTTAGGCTCAGTCAAAATCCTGACCAGAGCAGACTCGTCTAAGGCGTCCAAAGTTACGATGATAGGCACTCGCCCTACAAACTCTGGAATCAGTCCAAATTTTAGAAGGTCCTGGGGCAGTATCTGTTCCAATATCTCCCCTATTTTCTTCTCTTTCTTGGTCTTGATGTCAGCTCCGAATCCCATCGACTTCTGGCCCACGCGGTTCTGAATTATCTTGTCTATTCCTTCAAAGGCACCGCCACAGATAAAAAGTATATTACTGGTATCAATCTGAATGAACTCCTGGTGAGGGTGCTTGCGTCCACCTTGGGGAGGTACGCTAGCAATAGTCCCTTCCAGTATCTTTAAGAGAGCCTGCTGCACGCCTTCTCCGGATACATCGCGAGTGATTGATGGATTGTCAGTTTTGCGGGCTATTTTGTCAATCTCGTCGATGTAAACTATCCCTTTTTCTGCCTTCTCGATGTCGTAATCAGCCGCCTGGATAAGCTTCAACAGGATGTTTTCAACGTCTTCGCCTACATACCCAGCCTCAGTCAGTGAAGTCGCATCGGCAATGGCAAAGGGCACGTTCAATATCTTGGCCAGTGTCTGAGCCAGAAGCGTCTTCCCGCTACCGGTTGGCCCCAGCATCAGGATGTTGCTCTTCTGCAGCTCAACATCGTCCAGCTTGGTCCCGAGGTTTATCCTTTTGTAATGGTTGTAGACCGCTACTGCCAGTATTTTCTTCGCTTTCTCCTGCCCGATAACGTATTGGTCCAAGATATCTTTTATCTCTTGGGGCTTAGGGATATCTCCCATTTCAAACCCAAAATCCTCGGCCAGTTCTTCTTCTATTATTTCATTGCACAGTTCTATACACTCATCACAAATGTAGACTCCGGGGCCAGCTACCAGCTTTCTCACTTGATCCTGGGTCTTGCCGCAGAAAGAGCACTTTAACTGCCCTCTCTCGTCGCTGCCAAACCGCTGCATAACCTCACCTCGCTCACATTACAATAAGCACTACTTCTTACCCTTACGCTTGGATTCATAGAAAATGTCATCGATAATCCCGTACGCTTTTGCCTCCTCCGCAGTCATGAAAAAGTCTCTTTCTACGTCCCGTTCGATTACTTCCAGCTTTTGCCCGGTCCTTTCTGCCAGTATCTGGTTCAACCGCTTTTTCAGATTGACTATCCTCCGGGCATGTATCTCGATATCGGTGGCCTGTCCCTGGGTCCCACCGATAGGCTGGTGAATCATTATCTCGCTGTTGGGCAAAGCAAACCTCTTGCCCTTGGCCCCAGCTGCCAGTAGAAAAGCCCCCATGCTAGCGGCCATGCCTACACATATGGTCGATACGTCGGGACGCAGGTACTGCATGGTATCAAAAATAGCCATGCCTGCAGATATTGAGCCCCCCGGACTGTTGATGTAGAAATGGATGTCCTTATCCGGGTCCTCTGCTTCTAAGAAAAGGAATTGGGCTATGATTAAGTTCGCAACCTGGTCATCTATAAGACTGCCTAGAAAAACGATACGGTCTTTCAGCAACCGCGAGTAGATGTCATAAGCCCGTTCCCCGCGGCTCGTCTGTTCTACCACAATTGGTACCAGGTAGGACAAATTGTTCATGCTTTTCACCTCACAAAGTCACAAATTACACCCTTACTATCCAGTTTATTCAGCATCCGTTCTGTTTTCTTCTTCCCGGCCTGAAGACTGAACGGTAACCGCATTCTCTAGCAGAAAATCAACCGCTTTATCCAGCATTATACCGTACTCGATCCTTCCCCGCGAGCCGGCCACGCGCTCTTTGAGCTGGTCCGCATCTATCCCGAAGTCGCCAGCTACCCTTTGCAGGTGCTGCTGAAAATCCTCTTCAGTCGGTTTAAGACCTTTTTCCAGAGCGATCTTTTCCAAGACCAGGTTCGCCCGCAGCGTCTTTTCTGCTTCCTGAGCATAATCTTCTCTGATAGCCTCTAGGGAAGTCCCGGTCACGTTTATATAGTCCTCCAAGGTCAGGCCCTGCTGCGCCAACCGTTGTTGGAAGCTTTCCAACATCGAATCTATTTGTTCTTCTATCATAGCAGGATGAATATCTACCTCAGCTGATTCCACAGCCTTAGCCACCACTTCGTCTCGCCTCAGCTGTTTGGTTCTCTCTTCAGCCATCTTGGCTAAATTCTTGCGTATCTCTTCCCGCAACTCCTCAAGAGTTTCGAACTCACTGACCTCTTGGGCAAACTCGTCGTTCAAGGGACTTAACTCCCGGCGCTTGATTTCATGGACTTTAACCTTAAACATTGCTTCTTTCCCGGCGAGGTCTTGGCTGTGATAGTCTTCAGGAAACTGTACCTTGATCTCTTTTTCTTCGCCGGTCTTGGTTCCCACCAACTGCTCTTCGAATCCTGGAATAAAAGTCCTAGACCCCAATTCCAAAGAGTAGTCCTCCCCTTTTCCCCCAGGGAAAGGTTCGCCGTCGATGAACCCCTCAAAATCGATCCTCAGCACGTCGCCTTCCTGGGCAGTAACATCGTCTTGGACCTTGACCAAACGGGCATAACGTTCGCGCATAGCCTCCAACCGCTTATCTACGTCTTCTTCCGTAACCGTAATTGGTGAAGTGGTCACCTCTATACCCTCTACCTGCCCCAAAACCACTTCGGGCTTGACCACTACTCTGGCTTTAAAAACAAGAGGCTTGCCTTCTTCCATCTGCACAACATCGATCTGGGGCTCGGTTACCGGGGTAAGATCATTCTCCTTCACTGCCTCTTCGTAGGCAACAGGAAGCAGTTCGTTCAAAGCTTCGTCATACAGGATCTCTTTCCCGAAATATGATTCCAGAACCGGTCTTGGAACGCGGCCCTTCCTAAACCCTGGTACAGAGACATCCTTGACCACGCGCCGGTACGCTTTGTTCAAAGCCTCGCTAACCTTGTCACCTGGAACCTCTATTTCCAGAGCCACTTCATTCTTCTCTATTCTTTCCAGCTTAGATCCCATTTATGCTCCTCCTGTCCTGATGAATGGTTTCACACGTACAGAGAATCTTAAACTCCTTAAAGCAGCCCGTGCCCGGAAAGCATCATCCTGTTTTCTAACCCTCCCTCATAACCCGTACACTAATTACTTCTACGCCCCGCAACCGATGTCCTGCCTTTTAAGCTAATTTGACACAAAAACACAACACCTCGGCACTAGCCGAGGCTACGTTTCAATGGAGCGGAAGACGGGATTCGAACCCGCGGCCCTCGCCTTGGCAAGGCGATGCTCTACCACTGAGCCACTTCCGCGTCTGTATCCACATCATCGCCAACTATATATTAGGACAACGCCCGCTGGATCGTCAAGCTCATAAATTCATAAATAAAGACGGACTATGAAGTTGACAAAAACGCTAGGAATAATGTTATACTCTAACATAAGAAGAGTGTCATCGGAAAATGATAAACGAAAACCAGGAATATAGAGGTGTCCTCAGTTTAACTGAGGCGTCGTTCAACTGGCTGTCCTATCAGCACGATTCTCAGATTTTTGAAATAGAGAGAAGGCGAGAGTGTGGGTGGTCTCCGAGATGAACTTTTGATACAAGATATTCTGCGTCTAAAGAGAGACAAATCTGTTTACATTATTGCTCATTACTATCAGCGGGAAGAGGTGCAAGCTTTGGCCGATTTTGTTGGGGATTCTTATGCAATGGCTATCGCCGCCAAAAACAGCCCGCATGATATTATTCTGGTTGCCGGTGTAGATTTTATGGCTGAGACGGCGGCAGTGTTATGTCCTGATAAGATAGTCTTAACACCGGAACCGGAAGCGACTTGTCCCATGGCCAGTAATATAAGTGTTAAAGATGTATTGTGTTACAAGAAAAAATACCCAGAGAGTATTGTGGTGTGCTATGTTAACACCCCGGCGGAGGTAAAGGCCGTCAGTGACATCTGTTGTACCTCGTCCAATGCGGCAAAGATATTACAAAAGCTGCCAGATAACGCTAAGGTATTCTTTATACCTGACCAGTACCTGGGTTCTTACCTAGCCGGGAAACTGGGTAGGCACATTGATGTCTTTTCAGCCAGCTGCCCGACCCATGCCAGTATTAGCGAGGAACATTTGCTCCAACTAAAAGAGCAGTTTCCGGACGCAAAGGTGCTCGTACACCCAGAATGCCACCCGGAGATTGTGGCCCTGGCCGACTACGTGGGCAGCACCAAAGGAATTCTTGATTATGCCACACAATCGGAGAGTAAGATTTTTATCATTGGGACGGAGTGCGGTATCCTATATTCCCTGGGAAACAATAACCCTGACAAAACATTCATCCTTGCTTCGGAAGAGTTGATTTGCCCAAATATGAAGAGTATCACTCTTGATAAAGTTTTTTATTCTTTGCAATATTTGCAGACCAGAGTAGTTGTCCCCGAGGAAATTAGAGCTAAAGCTGCCATTGCTCTGGAAAGAATGATAGAGTACGCATCTTGAGGATATGCAATAACTGCATTTGCCAGTTCGTTTTTTGCTGGTTCTGAACCATGGAATGGCCTGAGAATTAAGGAAAGGATTGAGGTGAAAACGAGGTGAAAGTCTCTACAAAAGGAAGATATGGGCTGAGAGCAATGCTTGACATGGCCCTTCATCAAAACGAAGGTCCGATGGCCGTACACATTGTCGCAGAGCGTCAGGGCTTATCGGAGAGATATTTAGAACAATTGATGGTGCCTCTGAAGAAAGCGGGTTTAGTTAAGAGCGTCCGCGGGCCTCAGGGGGGGTATGTTTTGACTAAAAAACCACGAGACATCACCGTGGGCGAAATAATCAGGGCCCTGGAGGGACCAATTGCTCCCGTCGACTGCGTTAGTGAGCAGACTCCCGAAGAATGCGAGCGTGCTGAGTTTTGTGTGACACGTCTGATATGGTCCAAGATGAGAGACTCAATTGCCGAAGTGCTGGATTCTCTTTCATTGGAAGATCTGATTCAAGAATCAAGAAAGATTTCCGTGCGGAGCCGCTAAATATCTTAGATTTAGTGAGGAGGTTTTGACATGAGACAGATTTATATGGATCACAGCGCAACGACTCCAATTGACCAAGAGGTGTTTGAGTGCATGATACCCTACTTAACCGATAGGTTTGGTAATCCTTCCAGCATTTTTTACTCGGCAGGTCAAACTGCCCGTCAGGCAGTAGAGAAGGCTCGTGAGCAAGTGGCATCTCTGCTAAACGCATTGCCGGATGAAGTAGTTTTTACCAGTGGCGGGACAGAAGCCGACAACCTTGCCATAGTTGGTTACGCTATGGCGAATCGCCATAAGGGCAACCACATTATAACTTCGTCCATCGAACACCATGCAGTCTACGATACATGCAAGTACCTCAGTAATTATGGTTTTGAAGTCACCTTTCTGCCAGTTGACGGCAACGGCATTGTTGAACCAGAAACCCTGAAAACAGCATTGAAACCAAATACCACTTTAGTTTCCATAATGCACGCTAACAACGAGATAGGCACTGTTGAACCAATCAAAGAGCTGGCTTCTATAACCCATGAAGCTGGAGCAGCCTTTCATTGTGATGCGGTTCAGACCGTAGGGCGAATCCCTGTAGATGTTGTGGATCTGGGGGTTGACATGCTGTCGGCTTCGAGTCACAAACTATATGGACCTAAAGGGGTCGGGTGCCTTTATGTTAGGACAGGGATAACGATGCAAAAGCTTTTGCATGGAGGCGGGCAGGAAAAGAAACGTCGAGCAGGAACTGAAAATGTTCCGGGTATAGTGGGATTCGGCAAAGCAGCTGAACTCGCCCAACAGAGGATGGACGAAACTGGCAAAAGACTAAGAGAACTGGGCGAGCGGTTAGCACAGGGACTCCTCCAAGCTATTCCTTATTCAAGACTCACAGGGCACCCCGTCAAACGTATACCCGGGCATGTGAGTCTGTGCTTTGAGTTTGTGGAAGGAGAATCGATACTGTTGATGCTGGATCAGGTAGGGGTTATGGCCTCAAGCGGATCAGCCTGTACATCGGGTTCCTTAGAACCGTCTCATGTTCTCCTGGCACTGGGTCTGCCACACGAAATTGCCCACGGTTCTCTTCGGTTGACTTTAGGAAAAGGTAACAGTGAGGAGGATGTGGATCATGTTCTGAACGTACTGCCGCCGATTGTGGAAAGACTAAGACAAATGTCTCCTTTAAACAATACACGAAGGTAGGTGAACAATGAATGTATTCATCCAAAGTGATGGAACACTTTCTGAACCCCCGCAACGTGGGTGAAATCAAAGGTGCAAACGGGATAGGCGAAGTGGGCAACCCGGTCTGCGGCGACATTATGCGCATGGAGATCAGAGTCGTAGACAACCGCATAGAGGATATAAGATTTAAGACCTTTGGGTGCGGAGCTGCAATTGCTACCAGCAGCATGGTTACCGAGATGGTCAAGGGCAAAACCCTGGAAGAGGCCATGAGGGTGACAAACAAGGCAGTAGCAGAGGCTCTTGACGGGCTGCCGCCGGTCAAAATGCATTGCTCCAACCTGGCAGCAGATGCCTTGCACCGGGCTATTCAAGATTACTTAAATAAAGAACCTTCAAAGGGCAAGGCACTATATGAGCAAGATTAGCGAAATATGAAACTAGTCCAATGCCGCTGCCTCCTCCCTCTCAGCAGCTGAGAATTGCGCCGGGTCATTTTGTGGAGGCAAAGGATGATATCATGTCTGGCAAGAGAGTTGTTGTAGCCATGAGCGGCGGTGTAGATAGCTCGGTGGCCGCCTTTCTACTTCAACAGGAAGGGTACGAAGTAATAGGAATAACCATGCAGATCTGGCCCCGGCCAGAGGACGATACCAAAGCGTGCTGCAGCCTTTCGGCAGTCGACGACGCACGGAGAGTGGCCTGGAGCCTGGGCATAAAGCATTATGTCTTGAATTTTCGCGATGAATTCAAAGCCAGGGTTATAGATTACTTTTGTAGCGAGTACCTTCTGGGCCGAACCCCCAACCCGTGCATCGCCTGCAACAGGTACATCAAGTTTGAATCCCTGCTGCAAAAGGCCTTAGCCTACGGGGCGGAATATATAGCTACCGGCCATTACGCGCGCATAGAATACGATCAGACCAGCGGTCAATTCAAGCTTTCGACTGCGTATGATAGAAGCAAAGATCAAACCTACTTCCTGTATAACATGAACCAGTACCAGCTTCAACATACGTTATTTCCGCTAGGGGGATACCTGAAACGGGATGTCCGCAAAACAGCTAAGGAAGCCGGCCTGCCAGTGGCGGAAAAGCCTGAAAGTCAGGAAATATGCTTTGTCTCCTCAGGTAGATATAGCCAGTTCGTGGAAGAACACCACGGGGGGGCGAAGCGGACGGGCAGCTTCCGCGGTTCCCACGGAGAGTATCTGGGACCCCATAAAGGAATTCACCACTATACTATAGGCCAGCGCAGGGGTTTGGGTCTGGTGCTTGGTTATCCGGTCTATGTTACACGAATTGATCCGGAAACCAACACCGTTTGGGTAGGGAAGGAGGAGGAGTTGTTCCAGAGTTCCCTGATTGCCGTTGATGTCAACTATGTGTCAGGTTTACCGCCCGATGGTCCCGTCAGGGTGACGGCTAAGATAAGGTCTTCAGCCCCTCGGGTGGACGCCGTGGCTACCCCATTGGGACAGGACAAGCTGAGGGTGGACTTTCTTGTGCCCCAGAGGGCCATCACCCCTGGACAGGCCGTAGTCTTGTACGACGGGGATGCTGTGGTCGGCGGAGGAATTATTGATGCAATAATCGATGAGTATTTTCGATTGAAAGGCAAATGGACGATATAACAGCAGGCATATGATGATTATTTTTTATCATATATATTATTATTTCTATCGGATTTATTGGATCATGACACGTATTCAGGACCAGTATTCAGGACCATATAGAAACTGGCTTTTTGAAACCCCAAAGACAACATATGCTCGTGCTGATAATGCTGGGAATGGTACCGAAAGCTGTAATTACAAATGCTTCTTAGCCGAGAAAGGCATGGGTTTCAAAACCTCCATCACTAAATGTAGTACATGTAGCGGTTCTGCGTGGAGATTCTTCTGGACTCCTGAACCAGGTCCTCCAGGGAAAAGGAATCCAGCACCTCCGCGATAGAATCCCTCACCTTGGACCATATCAGGCGGGTTACGCAATATTCCGCACGCTCGCATTCTTCCGGGTAATCCTCACTGACGCAGTCAACCGGCGCAATCGGACCCTCCAGGGTACGAATAATCTCACCAACCGTAATGTCTTTTGGTTCTTTGGCCAGCACATACCCCCCCTGGGGCCCGCGTACACTCTTGACCAATCCCGCCTTCTTCAGGGGCACCATAAGCTGCTCAAGGTAGCGGTCTGAAAGACCCTGGCGCTCCGCAATACTGTGTACAGCTATCGGGCCTTCGTTTTGATGAATAGCCATGTCGAGCATAGCCCTAAGCCCATACCTGCCCTTAGTAGACATCTTCATGTCTCCATCCACCTTTGCTTTTACCTTTATCCTAGCACTGCGCTAGGGTTTCGGTCAAGCGAAAGCCGAACAGGCAACTAAAGTTTCGGCACGGCCTCAGGATGCGTACTCTATCATTCGCTCCAGGGCCAGGGCAGCCTTAGCCCGAATTTCCTCGGGAACGGTTACCCTTGTTTCCAATTTCTCCAGAGAGTAGCGAACCTTATCCAGAGTAATACTTTTCATATTGGGGCAGATTAGTTCTTCCGAACCCAGGATAAAGGTTTTGTCCAGATTATTTTTCTGTGCTGAAGCTAATATCATCCAAGGAACTTGGCAATAGGTGGAAGTTTCTCAAGGGGCTCAACCTCCTTTATCGTCTGCCGTTGTGCCTGGCTGCTTAGCTAAGAAAGAGGAAGTCCAGAGGTCTCTATTCTGTATTTTGGACCTCTTTCCCCGGTTTCCAGGACTCTTGCCCTGCCTACAAATTTTTTTGCAGCCTACCCCTGCAAGACCTTGACACGGACTGTCCCTGTTATCCTATAATATCTATAATTATTATAATAATAGTATGGATTAAACATCTCAAATCCATACCGCACAGAGGGGTGAAGCGCATGCCTATAATTATTCCCGACGGGCTGCCTGCGGCAAGCATCTTACAGCAGGAAAAGGTGTTTGTGATGAATGAGTTCCGGGCCATACACCAGGACATCCGGCCCCTCAGGATCGCAATACTTAACATAATGCCCCAAAAAGAGATAACCGAGACTCAACTGCTCAGACTGTTGGCCAATACCCCGCTGCAAGTGGAAATCGTGCTGTTATACCCGGAAAGCCATCAATGCAAGAATACTTCCCAGTACCACCTGGACACGTTTTATAAAACCTTTGGCGAAGTCCGGAATCAGAAGTTCGACGGCATGATAATTACCGGCGCCCCGGTAGAATTGCTGGAATTTGAGGAATGGAACTACTGGGAGGAATTGAAGGACATCATGGCGTGGACCCGTACCCATGTATTCTCCACCTTCCACATTTGTGTCGGGGCCCAGGCCGGACTGTATTATCATTATGGCATTCCCAAATATCCCTTACCGCAAAAGATGTTCGGGGTGTTTGAGCACCGCGTTTGTGAGAGCAACAAACCTTTGTTACGGGGATTTGACGACGTGTTCTATGCCCCTCATTCTCGCCATACCGAGGTACGCAGAAGTGATATTGAAAAGGTAGCAGGATTAGAAATACTGGCGGAATCAGACCAGGCCGGGATCTATATAGTGGCCAGCAAGGACGGGCGGCAGATCTTTGTGACCGGCCATTCCGAGTACGATCCCCTGACCCTCAAGTACGAATTCGAACGAGACCTGGCCAAGGGACTGCCTATCCAGATGCCGGCCAATTATTTCCCGGACGACGATCCAACCAAGCCGCCCAAGGTACTGTGGCGCAGTCATGGCTTCTTGTTGTTCTCCAATTGGCTTAACTACCACGTTTATCAGGAAACTCCCTATGATCTGAATGAATTGAAATCACTCGGTACTGATATCATTTCAACTTAAAGAATTAAATGATAAAGGAGAGTGCTGGAATGAACGACAGACAATTCGGCTTCGACACACTGCAGGTACATGCGGGGCAGGTGCCCGACCCTAGCACCGGTGCCCGGGCGGTACCAATTTATCAAACCACATCGTATGTGTTCAAGAACACGGATCATGCGGCGGCCTTATTTGCCCTGGCGGAACCGGGCAACATTTACACCAGGATCATGAACCCGACCAACGACGTCCTGGAGCAGCGGATCGCGGCCCTGGAGGGCGGTGTGGCGGCCCTAGCGCTGGCTTCAGGTTCGGCGGCTGTTACTTACGCCATTATCAATATCGCCGGCGCGGGCGATGAAATCGTGTCCGCCAGCACCCTTTACGGGGGCACCTACAACCTCTTCAAGGTAACTCTGCCCAAGCTCGGCATCAAGACTACCTTTGTCGACCCCGATGACCCTGAAAACTTCAGAAAAGCCATCAATGACAAGACCAAAGCCGTCTTCATAGAATCCATCGGTAACCCGGCCTCCAACATAATCGACATCGAAGCCGTGGCCAGCATTGGGCACGAGAATGGCATCCCTTTAATAATTGACAACACTTTCGCCACTCCTTACCTTCTCCGGCCGATCGAATTCGGGGCGGACATCGTGGTTCACTCTGCCACCAAATTCATCGGCGGGCACGGTACCTCCATCGGCGGGCTGATTGTGGACTCGGGCAAATTCGACTGGCTGGCCAGCGGAAAATTTCCCGGCCTGACCGAGCCCGACCCCAGCTATCACGGCATCGTTTACGCGAAAGACGTGGGTGCAGCTGCATATGTAACCAAGGCTCGAGTCCAGCTGCTGCGCGACACCGGGGCGGCCTTGAGCCCTTTCAATGCGTTCCTGTTCCTGCAGGGGCTGGAGACGCTGTCGCTCAGGGTACAGCGGCACGTGGACAACGCAAAGAAAGCGGCAGAATTCCTGGCGAATCACCCCCAGGTGAACTGGGTGAACTATCCTGGCCTGCCCGGTAACAAGTATTACGAACTGGCTAAAAAATATTTGCCCAAAGGTCCGGGCTCCATCTTCACCTTCGGCATCAAGGGAGGAGCTGAAGCCGGGAAGAAATTCATCGACAACTTGAAACTCTTCTCCCTGTTGGCCAATGTTGGGGATGCCAAATCCTTGGCCATCCATCCCGCCAGCACCACTCACTCCCAGTTGAAGGGCGACGATCTCCTGGCCTCAGGAGTGACCCCGGACCAGGTGCGCCTGTCCATCGGCATCGAAGACATTGAAGATATTCTCTGGGATCTGGATCAGGCCCTGAGCAAAGCAGACAAGGCCTAAACAGGGATTTCTTAACCCGAGAGCTAAAGCGTTTGAGGCTATATATATCAGAATTAGTGGGATATGGTTCCAAATCAATCGGAGGGATGCTTACATGTCGAGGATTTATCAAAACCTGACCGAACTTATTGGGAACACCCCGCTGCTGGAGCTGAACAATTACAACGCCAGCCAAAATCTAGAGGCCCGCCTGATCGCGAAGCTGGAGTATTTCAATCCCGCCGGAAGGGTCAAAGACAGAATCGGCTACGCCATGATCAAGGACGCGGAAGAAAAAGGAATACTCACCAGGGATTCGGTAATAATTGAACCCACCAGCGGCAACACCGGCATCGCCCTGGCCTTTGTAACCGCTGCGAAAGAATATCGCCTTATCCTTACACCATGCCAGATACCATGAGTATTGAGAGAAGAAGTCTTTTGCAAGCACTCAACGCAGAGCTGGTTTTGACCCCGGTGTAGAAGGTATGACAGGTGCAATTAGAAAAGCGAAAGAATTGGCTGCGCAGATTCCGCACTCTTTCATTCCGCAGCAATTTGAAAATCCGGCCAACCCGGCTATTCACCGCAAGACTACCGCCGAGGAAGTCTGGAATGACACCGACGGTCAGGTTGACATCTTTGTGGGCGGCGTGGGAACCGGGGGAACCGTAACCGGAGTCGGAGAAGTATTGAAAGCCAGGAAGCCGGAAGTTGAGATCGTTGCGGTCGAACCTTTTGACTCTCCGGTTCTGTCCGGGGGCAAACCCGGGCCTCACAAGATTCAGGGAATCGGAGCCGGTTTCGTTTCCGCGGTCTATAATCCCGATATCGTCGACGAGGTCTTTAAGGTCCGGACGGAAGAGGCCTTCGATACCGCCAGAAAGCTCGCTAGAACCGAAGGCTTGCTGGTAGGCATCTCTTCGGGCGCTGCCGCTTTTGCCGCCACCCAGATCGCCAAACGTCCTGAAAACAAGGGCAAGACCATCGTGGTTCTCCTGCCCGATACCGGCGAGCGCTATCTTTCCACTCTGCTGTTCCAGGAAGGATAGAACGACAAAATTTTAAGGGTGTCTGGTGTTAAACACCCCCAGATAGCATAGTAGCAGTAGTGTCCCAGCTTAAAGTGGAGTTTAAAATAGACCACAGCCAACGCGAGGTGAGATTTTGTTCACAGCCGGTTCCAAGTATGAAAATCTCTGCCGGGAAATTGCCGGCTACGGCAAGGTAATGGTGGCCTACTCGGGAGGAGTCGACAGCACCCTGCTCCTGCGGGCGGCTCTGGATTGCCTCGGCCGGGATAAGGTCCTGGCCGTCACTTGCAAATCCCAGCTGACCCACGAGCTTGATTTGGAGGCGGCCCGGCAATACACCCTGTCTATGGGCGCAGAACACCGTCTCATTGAGATCAATAAGCTGGAGAATGAGAACATAGCGGCCAATCCGCCCAATCGCTGCTACTACTGCAAGCTACAACTCTACACGTTACTTGAGCAGCTAGCCCGGCAGGAGGGTTATTCTGCCGTCATCGAAGGTAGTAACGTCTCCGACCTGGACGATTACCGTCCCGGCTTTGAAGCCCTGAAGCAATTCGAGCTAGTAAAAAGCCCCTTGCTGTCCGCCGGGCTGGACAAATCAGAAATACGTGAATTGGCTCGGAGCCTGGGACTGAACAACTGGAACCGGCCGTCCAACGCCTGTCTGGCCTCAAGATTCCCTTACGGAGAACGCCTGACGGTCGAAAAACTGGCGGCCGTGTCCCAGGCCGAAACCGAGCTCACGGCCATGGGATTGACCGGAGTGCGGGTCAGATATCATGGGTCGGTGGCCCGAATCGAACTGTCTCCGGCGGAGATCCCCCGGATAATGGAACCGGCAATAAGAGCCGCCGTTTCCCAAACGGTAAAGAAATGCGGTTTCACCTATGTCAGTCTGGACCTGGACGGCTACCGCACCGGCAGCCTGAACGAAGGATTATGATATACCTGAATGCTTTCCGTGGACGTGTCGCCTGTGCCCAACTTTATAGCAGTGAACTCCTCGAGAGTGATACCTTGTTCTTTTATAACTTGGTCATTATGAACCCTAACATAACGGAGATACCATGGTTTATAATAAAGCCCTGAGTTTCTTAAGCGCTGCGATCAAGGCCTCGGCTAACCGGTCGATGTCATCCTCAGTGTTCAGTATCGACAGGCTCACTCGTATAGAACCCTCCGCCTCCCGCGCGGAAAGGCCGATAGCTTTGAGAACATGGCTTATTTTGACCTTCCTAGAACTGCACGCGGCCCCCGTGGAAACGAATATATTTTCGGCTTCCAGGTAGTGCACGAGCACTTCGCCCCGTACGCCTGGGAAAGACAGGCTGACGATGTGAGGAGCCGCCTGATCGAGGGGCGGGCCGTTGATCCTGAATTTGACCCCGTTGGAATCGAGCCGCTCTATTAACCTGGTTTTGAGCCGCCGCATCTGCCCGGTATGTGACTCAAAATCAGCCGTGGCCATTTGGACAGCCAGGCCAAAACCCACGATTCCCGGCACGTTCTCGGTTCCGGACCTTATCCCTCTTTCCTGGCCTCCCCCGTATAACAACGATTCAAGGGGGGCCCCTCCTGCGACGTACAGGGCTCCCACCCCTTTCGGGCCGTGTATCTTGTGGGAACTTAAGCTTATCATATCAGCGCCGGTCTGTTTCGGAGCAATCAATACCTTTCCCACGGCCTGTACACAGTCGGTATGGAAAATCAGGCCGGGGTTCACCTGTTTGCAGGCCTCAACCAACTCACCCACCGGTTGAACGGTCCCAATCTCGTTATTTACTGTCATGATGCTGACCAGGATCGTATCCGGGGTTATTAAAGAAGCTAGTTTTTCTGGATAAACCCGTCCGGTGCTGTCTACAGGACAGAAGACGATTTCAAACCCCCGTTCACCAAGCTTTTTTAAAACCTCCAGTACAGAGGGATGTTCAATGGGGCTGCTTACTATCCTGTTGCCGCGTCTCCGGTTGGCCATAGCAGCGCCGAACAAAGCCAGGTTGTTGGCTTCGGTCCCGCCTGAGGTAAAGATTATTTCCTCGTCCCGCACCCCCAACCCCCGGCTTATCTGCTTCCGGGCCTCGGTCACCAGCATCTCGGCCTCCAGGCCTTTTCGGTGGAGAGAAGACGGGTTCCCGAATTGCCTCACCATGACTTCCCTGACCTTATCAGCAATTTCGGGGAGAACCGGAGTCGTAGCACTGTTGTCCAAATACACTTCCCTGATATCCGCAACCACTGGCACTTCACTCCTTGCCTTTTCGATCACCGCAAACCGGATACCTCAGCTTGTGCGGGATCTTCGCATCCAGGTAAAGCAGGCCAAACAACTTCTAATTACCGCATCGTGATTGTGGCAGTAGATGAGCCCTCTTGAAAGAATGCCCATAGCCCTGGCTAATAGGACGGCCCAAGGAATATATGCGCCCGTGCATGCACGCCTGGCACTGCTCCGCTTCTTCCCCAATGCAGACCTTGGCAGGATATAATTCATACAGAGCGCGATACTTCGCTGGGGTAACATTAGGCATTACAACATTCGCCCCCAGCTCCAGGGCCTTTTCTCGCCCATCAGTCGGCCTGAGAGTAGCCAGGGCGGTGGTAGCGGGAATATGAGCATCACGGGTTACGATTCGGGTGAGAGCTATAACCTTGAAGGTCATCTCCACAGTCCCATTCGCGTTTCCGGCCAGGGGAGTTTCTTCATGGCATATATAAGGTCCCACTCCTACCATATCCAGGTCCAGCTCTCTGAATTTCAGTATATCCATGGCCAGGTCCTCAAGGGTTTGGCCGGGCAGTCCGATCATAACTCCGGACCCTACCTGGTAGCCGATTTCCTTTAGCCAGACGAGAATCTGCATACGCTCATCGTAGTCGGAATCAGGGTGAAGCCTACTGTACAACTCGCGGTTGGAGGTTTCAAAACGTATTAGAAATCTATCCGCCCCTGCCTCGTGCAGCCGCTCGTATTCTTCCCGGGATCGCTCTCCGATACTCAGGGTAATAGCTACATCTGCCTCTTGCTTTATTCTCCTAATTATGTCTACCAATTTACCCACCGTGTAGTACATATCCTCTCCCGACTGTAATACCACCGTTTTGTACCCCAATCTCTCTGCCACAGCCACAGTGGCCAGTATTTCTTCAGCGGACATACGATAGCGTTGTAGCTTACGGTTCCCCCTGCGGATGCCGCAGTAGTTGCAGTTCTTCCTGCAGTAGTTGGAAAACTCAATCAGGCCACGCAGGTGAACTTCGTCACCCACATACTTTTGCCTGACCCTATCCGCCCGGTCGTAAAGCCGGGCCAGTTCCTGCTCGTCTTTCAGGGCCAACAGGCAGACAATATCCTCCTTGGATAATTCTTGTTCTTGATCAATCTTCTTAAATACGTAGTTCAACAAACCTATCCCTCCCTAAAGAACGGTTAAAAAGCCGGTCTTGCCGAAGACCGTACTCTACGGAAGCCAGGTGGCATCAATGTCCAGTGTCTCGACCGTCTCAATCGCCTCTCGCAGTAAGGGTTCCCAGTCGACTTTACTCTCGGCTTCAACTATGATGTCCAGTTTGGGTTTGGTGGCCGGGTGTTTGGGAACAAACATGGAACAGCAATCCTCGTAGGGCAATATAGAAATCCCGTAAGTCCTTATTTTCTTGGCGATTTCAACGATCTCGGTTTTGTCCAGCCCGGCCAGCGGCCTCAGCAGCAGCATCCGTATGGCACTGCCGATTACGCTCATACTTTCCAGGGTCTGGCTGGCCACCTGTCCCACGCTTTCCCCGGTAATCAGGCACTGAATCCGTTGACCGGCTGCAATTTCTTCGGCGATACGAAACATCATTCGCCTTAATATTGTCACCCGGTATTTTTCAGGGCATCGTGCCATAATCGTATTGTACACCTTTCCAGTTCCGTGACGAGGAGTCCGGCCCCATCTTTTGTACATGCCCCTCCCCTCTCCTTGATTTTTCGAAAATAAAAGCCCCTTCCGGCAAAGAGCCATTGGCAACCTCATCTTTCGGAATCATTCCGCACGAGTTAGCACCGTGCACAAATCGGTTGCAGGGCTTCACAGGGCCAGTGCCTCCGCGACTATGGATGAGTATCTGCATGAGACTAAACTCTATAAAAATCATAGGAATTATAGATATAGTAATTTAATTTTTTTTTACTGTCAACACTTCCTTATTTTTCTGGATTATTTTCTTAATATCGCAATATCGCACCAGTTCTTGACAAGATACTTTCCCTTTGGTAATTTTAACTTATATCATTGTTCCTATTATATTAGTAGGATTTATATCTGCCTTCTGGTTCCTTGTCATGAATTCTCTATATGAAAGGAGATTGCCATGAGCATTCGTCGCCGCTTACTTGTGGGATCAATTATAATTCTGGTTTTTGTGGTTCTGGTGGGAGCCGTAGGATTAAACTCTTTGAGCAACGTGAACCACGAGGTTGAATCTCTTAGTAAGTACCATTTACCCAGTATTCAGATAACCGATAATCTTAAATCTCACATCGCAAATTTCCGGGTAGCGGAGCTCCAGTACATATATTCGCCCGACGCCCCATGATCTCGGCAGCTATTGATTACGTTAAGGAACACTCCAATCAAATCGGGCAGATAACTGCCGTCATAACCGGGATTGCCGAACAGACCAATTTGTTAGCCCTCAATGCCGCTATTGAGGCGGCCCGGGCCGGGGAACACGGGAGGGGCTTTGCCGTAGTCTCAGAAGAAGTAAGAAAACTCGCAGATGAGTCAGGCAAGGCGGCCAAAGAGATTACTATGCTAGTCGACTCTATTAGCCGCGCCACTGACAACGCCATAATAGCCATGAACGCTGGCACATCAAAAGTTGATCAAGGGGTCGGACTTACTGATACGGCTTTTGATTCTTTCCGGCTAATCACATCGGAAATCGAACAGACCAGTAGCCAGATAGAAAACGTTTCCGCATCCATACAACAACTTACCAGCCTTAGTTTCAAAATCGCAGGGATAGTGGATAGTATTGGCAAGTCATCCGCCCAGACGGCAGCAATTGCCGAAGACGTGGCAACCGGTGCGAGGACTCATACGGGAATGGTGGCAGAACTTACTCATATCATTCTTAGCCTAAAGGATACCACTGCCCAACTGGAAGAATCGATACGGTTCTTCCACACGTAGTCTGAAACGCGGGTTTCTTTGCCTACTTTGGCGGCGAAAGAACATGGAAGGGATTGGGACAATGTACATTAATAAGCATCCTGTAACGCATGAAACTCGAAGGTACACATGTGACGTAGAAGAACAACTCAAGCGTAATCAAGATTTGCTAGCTACCATGAATTGTCTTATGCGCCTCTCTCTCGAAGAGACAAATCTAGAAGATATCCTTAGGGCCGCACTCGACCTCATCGTCTCCATACCGTGGCTTTCAGTGCAATCGAAGGGCAGCATTTTCATCGTCGAGGACGAACCCGGGGTTCTGGTGATGAAGGCTCAAAGCGGGCTTGCCGCTCCACTTTTGGAAACGTGTGCACGAGTTCCCTTTGGGAGGTGCCTCTGTGGACGTGCAGCACTGGAACGCAAGATACAGTTCGCTGCCCACCTGGACGAACGTCATGAAACCCGGTATGAAGGTATCGTTCCCCACGGTCACTATTGCGTTCCCATCCTATACGCCGACAGGATTCTGGGAGTGATAAACCTGTATGTGAGAGAAGGTCATGTCCGCCAAAACAACGAGGAAGAGTTCCTGGCAGCCATCGCCGATATGCTAGCTGGCATTATCATCCGCAAACGGGGTGAGGAAGCGCTGAAGCAGAGCATTGCAAAGATGCGCCGAACCTTGGACGGTGTAGTTAATGCTCTGGCAGTTACCGCAGAAAAGAGGGATCCGTATACGGCGGGACACCAGCAGCGGGTATCCCATCTGGCTTGTGCTATCGCCAAAGAAATGAAGCTCCCCGAGGACCAAATCGATGGAATAAGGGTGGCGGCAACCCTTCACGACATTGGTAAGATAGCTGTTCCTTCCGAGATTCTTACCAAACCGGGTCAACTTACCGAATTGGAATGGGGGCTGATCAGGTGTCACCCCCAAGCCGGGTATGAAATTCTAAAGAACATACCCTTTACGTGGCCTGTTGCCCGTATCGTTCTCCAGCACCACGAACGAATGAATGGCTCCGGGTATCCGTCCGGCCTCTCCGGCGAAGAAATCCTTTTGGAGGCAAGAATACTGGCGATTGCTGACGTGGTAGAAGCCATGGCCTCTCACCGGCCCTACAGGCCCGCTCTCGGAATAAAAGAAGCCCTCACTGAGATTTCACAGAATAGCGGCGTTCTTTATGATTCTGATGCTGTTAATGCCTGCTCACGCCTCTTTCAAAAGGACGACTTGACAACCCTGGCGCGATGTATGTCTTAATAAATCCCCCAAAGGAAGCTTCATGTAAGTTTCTTTAATTTAGGATGTATCACATTTTTTTATCTGTCCTTACTAGTTTTCTTGCCAGGGAAAGGGACAAAGGGAGTTATTGAAGATACCTCCACTTCCTCTCATATCTTTTGCATTGGTCCATGTCAGGGAATACTTGCCGGTGACTAGGAGTTGTTACCCACCCACGCAAATCTCCTCGCACCGCCTTTATCGCTGGCAATTACTGTTTTACCACTATCTTCACTTCCCGTTACTGGGGTTCGCAGTCAACAACATATTAGGGAGAACAGGGACTGCCGGTAGTTTTATAGGAGTGACAAAAAAATGCAGAGGCTATCTCTGCATTTTTTCGTTTCAATGGCAGTATTTCATTTGAGATTCTTTAAGGCTGCCCGGCTTCTTCCGGTATGACGCCACAACACCTGTCCAGTTCTTCATAAGGTACTTGGGAATTCCGGTTCACTGTGAATCCGGAAGAAGGGAGTAGGAATCCTGGCTGCCCCAACCTTGTGAGTAGCCTCCAGCCCCTCTTCTACGCTTTCAAACTGTGACCGGGGAATGGCAAAAACCTCTTCGTCATCGTTGGTCATGGCCCCCAGCCGCTGAGCCCCGAGCACCACCGGCCCCCCGCAGAATAGGCTCATACTGATGGCGTGAACGTACCTGTCGGCTGGTCGCATTCCCGTAGACCAATAGAGACGGGCTTCGTAATCCATCCACTCGTCGAAGTCCGTCCGGGTAAAGGGGGAAGCCGTGGGCACCCCGGTTGAGCCGCTGGATAGAGCAGTATACACTATCTCCGTCTCGGGTACGGCTACCAGGTCACCCAGGGGCGGCTGCCTTTCTTGGCTCTCCCGTATTATTTGCTTATTTAGAAATGGAAACCGTTCCAGGTCTTCCAGATATCGTACCTGGTGAGGACGAATCCCCTTTTCATCCATTATCCTTCGATAGTACACGGACCCATGGTAGGCCCGTAACACGGTCTCGGACAATCTGGCAAGCTGGTAAGCGCGAAGCCCGTCTTGGCTCATGGTCTCGATCTCCGCCTCCCAGTAGGTATTTCCCATAGCTCATTTCTCCTTTCCCAATTAAGACCAGGCTCTGTCATGGGTAGAGTTACCCGCCCGTACCAAGAACAAAGGCCGGGGAGAGCGTTCCCTGCGGGTCCAATCTCCCTGGCCTCCAGTTATCTAGTCAGCCGGGTGCCTAGAAACTATACATGACTAATCCCATGGGTTTTATCAAACCATTGACCGGGGATAACTGGACTTCACCCGGCGCACCCCGGGAATCCTGCGTAACACCCTTTCAATTCTGGTCTCGCAGTTACTACAGGTCATACCCCTGAGGTTCAGCACCTGCTTTATGACATGCTTCCGCATCAATTAATGCCCTCCCCACATAGGAACCTGCAAGCCCGGTTCCTTTTCAGGTCAACCTTACCCGCTTAAGCCTCAAGGCGTTACTGACCACCGAGACTGAACTTAAGGCCATGGCTCCTCCCGCTAACACCGGGCTCAGAAGTCCCGCCGCCGCTAGCGGAATCCCCACCGTGTTGTAGAAAAACGCCCAAAACAGGTTCTGCTTGATGTTTCGCATCGTGGCTTTACTGAGACGAATAGCTGTAACTATGGCCCGCAGGTCTCCTCGCATGAGCGTAATGTCGGCCGCTTCCATAGCTATATCAGTGCCCGTGCCTATAGCTATGCCCACATCGGCCGTGGCCAGAGCCGGGGCATCGTTAATCCCATCCCCCACCATGGCGACAATACGGCCTTTATCGCGCAGCCTTTGTACCTCCCGCGCTTTATCTTCCGGCAGCACTTCCGCCAGCACGTTATCAATCCCTACCTGCCCAGCTATAGCCGCTGCTGTCCGCCAGTTGTCCCCGGTGATCATCCAGACCTCCACGCCCAAGTCTTTCAGTTCCCGTATGGCTTCGGCCGAGTGTTCCTTCACCGTGTCCGCAACTGCAATGGCGGCGGCAACCACCTGGTCTACCGCCATGAGCACAGTGGTCTTTCCTTCTGCTTCCATTTCATCTACCATTGGCAGAAGGGGTTTCAGGTCTACGCCTTCCTCCTGCAGAAACCTGCGGGTACCGATTAGAATCTTCTTTCCCTCCAGGATAGCTCTCACCCCTTTGCCGGGAACAGCAGTAAACTCCGTGGGTTCTGTCACGGTCAACCCGGGCGCGCGTTCCAAGGCTCCCCGGGCAATGGCCTGGGCCACCGGGTGTTCCGATTGTTTCTCAACTTGCGCCGCCCAGTTTAACAATTGCTTTTCCTGGCCCGCATACTGTTCGGCGGTTATCACATCTGTAACCTGCAATTCGCCCGTAGTAATGGTACCCGTCTTATCCAACACCACCGTATTTATCCGGTGAGTCCTTTCCAGGTGCTCCCCTCCCCTGATGAGAATTCCATTTTCCGCCCCCCGACCGGTGCCCACCATGATAGAAGTGGGAGTGGCTAAACCCATGGCGCATGGACAGGCGATCACCAATACCGCTGTGGCGTTGAGCAACGCCCGGGAGAAATTGCCGACATCGATGCCCCAGTACCAGACGGCAAAAGTTGCGACCGCTATCACCACCACCACCGGGACAAAGTAGCCTGCCACCACATCAGCTAGCCTCTGAATAGGCGCCTTCGATCCCTGAGCCTCCTCGACCACTCTGATAATCTGGGCCAGTACGGTATCACGCCCTACCCGGGTGGCTTTCACCTTGAGCACCCCAAACTTGTTGACTGTTCCCCCGGATACCGAATCCCCGCTTTGCTTGTCTACGGGTATGCTTTCCCCGGTCAGCATCGATTCATCCACGGCGGAGTACCCCTCCACAACCTTTCCGTCCACCGGAATTCGCTCGCCGGGACGTACTATTACCGTGTCTCCCACCGCAACTTCGGTGACCGGAACCTCCATCTCCTCTCCGTCACGGATGACCCGAGCGGTTTTGGGCTGTAACCCAATCAGCTTCCGAATGGCCTCAGAGGTTCTGCCCTTGGCGAGGGATTCCAGGTACTTGCCCAGCAATATTAAGGTAATTAAAAGGGCGCTGACCTCAAAATACAGGTGAGGGTGTCGGGTAAAGTACGCCGCCCCCACGCTGTACAGGTAAGCGGCGCTGGTCCCCAAGACCACCAGCACGTCCATATTGGCGCTACCGTTGCGCAGGGCAGTGTATGCTCCCCGGTAAAAAGGAAACCCGGCTATAAACTGTATGGGAGTGGCCAGCAGCAGTTGGGTGGTAAACGAGGTCAGCCAGCCGGGAACGGCCATACCGAATAGGTGGCCGAACATCATTATGATAAAAGGAAAAGATAACACCGCCGAAAATACCAGTAATCTCTTTCTTTGCCGGAGTTCCCCCGGCTCATCCTCTTCACCGGTATCCGGCCGCGTGGAGGAAAGCAGGCGAGCACCGTATCCAATCCTGGTCACCGCCCCGATTAAGTCTTCGATGCCCAACTGGGCCGGCTGGTATTCCACGGTAGCTATTTCGGTCGCCAGGTTGACGTTCACCTTTTCTACTCCGGGCAACTTGCCCAAACCCTTTTCCACCCGGGCCGCACAGGCGGCACAGCTCATGCCCTCAATTTTAAGTTCCGCTTTCTCGGAAGGCACCGAGTATCCCAACTTTTCTATCCGTTCGACCAGGTCGGAAACCTGTACCTCCCCGGGGTTGAACTCCACCGATGCCTGTTCCAGAGCCAGGTTGACCCGGGCCTGGCTAACCCCGGGCACTCGGCTCAATACCTTCTCAATGCTGGCAGCGCACGCCGCGCAACTCATTCCCTTTACTTTAATAGTAACCCGTTGCATCCTTTGGTCCCCCTTGCCTCTGAATTTTACTTGAATCTAGCCTAACCCAAGTTGATCGGGGTTATTAGGTTCAGGAGCCGGGCTTCCATTTCCCAGTGCCCGAACGTTATCATGCCCGTGTCCGCCACAACCTCCACTTTGTTCAGACCGGGAGCCCTCCACCTTATGCATATGCCAGCGACGAATTAAAGGGAAGGTCAGAGCCGGCCGGAGAGCGGGCAGGAACTGAGAACCAAAGCCCGCCCCCCTGCGGCATCTTAAGGATTGTGCATGGTATTGATCATCGACTCTTGTGAAGTGGTCCCCTCAGGGATAGACGGACCTTCCCCACCGGAAGGTCTTTCCCGTACCCATTCTACCACTGCCATCACTACCAGCCCAACCCCGACAATAATAGCGGTAACCGGCCAGGCACCACTGTAGCATCCAAAAGCATATCCTCCCTGGTAGGCCCAGGATTTGAAACCTGCCAGGCCCAGGTTGTAGCCTCCAACCAGTACCAAAGCTCCTCCCAAGACGCCCAGAACCCACTGCCACTCCTTGCTTCGGTCCGGGAAACCAAGCAGCACATATAACAGAACTCCAGTAAAGATTAAGCCTATCAGTAACATCCGGGCTAACCTCCTTCAGTATTTACCTACCCGGAAGGGTACTTTTACCCCCTTGCTCAAGACGCTATTAAGTTACATTTTCGGCATAGGCGGAGAAGCAGCTTGAACTAATTCCGGACTCACCATGCCGAATATCATGGCAATATGAGCTACCACCAGAAAGGCGGTTAAGAATATGAAGTGAAGCTTCATTCTATCCATGTCGGATCGCCCTCGGCCCAGCACGCCCAGTTCTATCAGGGCAATACTTACCAGCGGGATTACGCCACTCAGGTAAAAGCCTACCGCTACTACGTCAACCCAGCCCCGCCACTCGATACCGGGTACAACGTTAGTTATTAGATTAAGGAAAATACCCAGGAAATATATCCCCGCTACAACTCCCAGCCATTTATTGACGGTACGCAGGGTTCCCGTAGTCTGGTGGGTATGCACCACAAAAAACTCAGTTGCCACCAGAGCTTCAGCCAGGATTACCGGAATCGCCATATAGATGATCAGGTTCCAGGGCTGGTTGGTCATCAGAAGTTCCATATAATGAGTAATAGACACGATAAACTACCTCCCCTTGGTTTTGTTTTCCTAAAGACTTTTGCTTGCCCTATTCTTGCGTTTACCTTGCCATACCCCCTTCCAAATTCATTGTTGTGGCCATAACAGCCAGTTCAAACCCTGTCATTTCATACAACACCGGGGCATTTGCCTCAGTACTATGACAAATAGTAAGCTTAATTATCCTAAATTCCATCGGAATTATCGTAATTACGGCAAAGCACTCTACTCATAATCAACTCTTTTTACGTTGAAACCTTCACACCCAGTCTAATAGCCTCATCTCCGCATGAGGTCACAGCAAGGACAAACGCCCCGACCACATGCAAAATTCAAGAATCTCTTACGACTCTTGAAATAACTCGGTACTCAAGTATCTTTCACCGGTATCCGGCAGTATAGCTACAACCAGTTTCCCCTTGTTTTCCGGTCTCCTGGCTACTTGTAGGGCAGCGAAGGCAGCCGCTCCGGAAGAAATACCCACCAGCAGCCCCTCTTCCCGGGCGAGACGACGGGCGGTTGCTATCGCTTCTTCATTTTTTACCTTAAATATTTCATCAATCACCTGGAGATTCAGTACATCCGGGACAAATCCGGCACCAATCCCCTGAATCTTGTGCGGGCCGGCCTTTCCTCCCGACAGAACCGGGGAATCAAATGGTTCTACTGCTACCGTTCTAAAGTCTGGTTTCCGACTTTTTATCACTTCACTGATACCGGTAATAGTGCCACCGGTACCGACCCCAGCTACCACAATATCAACTTTACCGTCAGTATCCTCCCATATTTCTTCCGCAGTGGTAACCCGATGAATGGCAGGATTGGCTGGATTTTTGAACTGTTGAGGAATGAACGCGTTGGGAATCTCCTTCGCAAGTTGCTCTGCCTTTTCGACAGCCCCTCTCATCCCCTCCGCCCCCGGGGTCAGCACTAGTTCCGCACCATAAGCTTTCAACAGGTTACGTCGTTCAATACTCATGGTGTCTGGCATAGTCAGTATCAAGCGGTATCCCCGGGCCGCACAAACAAAAGCAAGGGCGATGCCAGTGTTACCGCTGGTAGGTTCAATAATGACCGTATCCTTTGAAATCAAACCTTTATCTTCTGCATCCTTAATCATGCTGTAACCGATCCGATCCTTCACGCTCCCGGCTGGGTTAAAGGATTCAATCTTAACTACCACGTCCGCTTCCAGTCCAGCAGCCAGCCGCTGCAATCTCAGAAGAGGAGTCCTCCCAATCAGGTCAGTCAGATTATTAGCTATTTTGGCCATTTTGCATTCCTCCTAATGATATGTTTTGGTACCTAAATCACCAGTTGCGCTCGGCGCGTTTCACCTCCCACCACTTTACAGAACCACAGACTCTTACAGTGTAATGCCCAATAAGGAAAGTTTGCCCTTCCTCCAGCCCGAAGTACTTCCCACGATATTCTACTTTAGCCTTTCCTTTTCCAGCTTCTCAATCTGAATGACGTGTCCGTCTTGTACAATGATACTGACTATGCCGTACTTGAGGCTGTGTATGGCCTCGATGATCTTGTTCTTGACCTCTTCCGGGAAAGCTTCCTGTTTCAGGTTGGCCTTTTTTACAGTTCCCAGAATATCACCTCCCTAACTGCCGTGCGGCATCACTATTCTCCCCAAAAAGATTGCCCTTCATTATGTCCAGTAAATCTATAGGATTATTCAGTCTTGGTTATTATTTTAGTCTTTTCCGTTTCTGTGTCAAGAAGAAAACGGGCAGAAAGCATGTAGCTCCTGCCCGTTTTTGTTTCATTACGTATTTAGGTAAGATAGGCGGAGGAAGCTAGTCCTGGGAAGACCTGGCTGCTTCCAGGGCCTGGGTCAAATCGGCCTGCAGGTCCTCGAAATCCTCGAGGCCCACCGAGAGGCGGACCAGTTCACGGGTCAGCCCCAGTTCCCGCCGGGTCTCTTCGGGTAAGGCGGCATGGGACATAGTGGCCGGCAGGGAGACGATGCTCTCCACGGCTCCCAGGCTGGATGCAATTACCGGCAAGTGCAGGCTATTGATCAACCGCCGGGCCTGCTCTTGGTTTTGCAGCCGGAAAGACAGGACTCCGCCCGCTCCTTCAGCTTGAGAAAAATGAAGCTCCCTCCCCGGGTGTCCGGGTAAGCCAGGGTAGAAGACTTCCACTACTTCCGGTTGACCGGAAAGCCACTCGGCCAAGAGAGCCGCCGATCTCTGCTGCTGCTCCATCCGCACCTTCAGCGTTTTGATTCCTCGCAGGATCAACCAGCAGTCATGAGGCGCCAGGACAGCCCCGATAGAATTCTGAATAAAGCGGATTTCCTTCGCCAAGCGCTCCTTCCCGGTTACCACCAGACCAGCCAGGCAATCGCTGTGCCCTCCCAGGTACTTCGTGGCGCTGTGCACCACAATGTCGATACCCAATTCGAGTGGCCGCTGCAGGTAAGGAGTCATCAATGTGTTATCGGCAATGGTGACAATATTGTGTTCCCGGGCCAGGTTCGCAGCCGCGCGGAGATCAGTAATTTTCATCAGGGGGTTGGAAGGTGTCTCCAGAAACAAAGCCCGGGTCTCCGGCCTGATGGCGTTCTTGATGTTGTTTATATCAGAAGTGTCGACGAATTCCACCTTGAACCCGAAACGCGGCAAGAGCCGGTGAACGAGACGGAAGGTTCCCCCATAGATATCCCGGGCCACGAGTATGTGGTCGCCGGCAGAGAATATGAAGAAGGCGGCGGCAATGGCCGCCATTCCGGAACCGAAGGCGAACCCGTACTTCCCTCCTTCCAGTTCAGCAATGGTCTCTTCCAGAACAGCGCGGGTGGGATTCCCCGCTCTGGTGTATTCCCACTTACCAACGGTATCTACGTCAGGTTGGGCAAAGATTACGCTCTGATAAATAGGGGCGCTGACCGCCCCGGTAGCTTCGTCAACTTCATGACCGGAATGAATAAGCTTGGTTCCCTTCCCCAATTCTACTCCCCCTTCTCTACCATGGTCGCAGGGCCTGGCTCAGGTCGGCCTCCAAATCGCAGGCATCCTCGAGCCCCACCGAAAGCCTCAGCAGACACTCGTTTATTCCCAGACGCCTCCGCGCCTCCTCCGGGACATCCGCATGGGTCTGGGTTTCGGGGTAGGTGATCAGGGATTCCACTCCCCCCAGGCTCTCCGCAAAAGAGATGATTTTCAGTTTCTCCAGCACCTGGGGAACCATCTCTTTTGATTTTACTTCAAAAGAAAGCATGGCCCCGAATCCCCGGGCCTGCTTCTTGCAGAGTTCATGTCCCGGGTGGCCGGGTAAACCAGGAAAATAGACTTTTTTCACCCCCGGATGCTGGTCCAGGAACCGGGCCAGGTGAAGTGCCGAAGCCTGCGCCCATTCCAACCGGGCCGCCAGGGTTTTTAACCCCCGCAGGAGCAGCCAGCAATCCAGCGGGCCCGGAACCGCCCCGGCCACATTCTGGATGAAGGCCAGTTTTTCGCCCAGTTCCTCACTTCTACAGACCACCAGGCCAGCTACTACGTCATTATGGCCGCCAATGTATTTGGTTGCACTGTAAACGACCAGGTCAGCGCCCATCTCCAGGGGACGCTGCAAGTAAGAGGTGAAAAACGTATTGTCGACAATAACCAGGATTCCGTACCGTTTGGCAATACCTATGATTGCCTCCAGGTCAATTATCTTCATGAAAGGGTTAGTAGGGGTTTCTACAAAAATAGCCCTGGTCGTAGGGGTAATATTACCAGTCAGGGCGTCCAAATCCGTGAGGTCAGTAAAAGAAAATTTGAGGCCGTTTGCAGCGCCCAGGGTGGCAAAGAGGCGGTAGGTTCCGCCATAGATATCATCGCAAACTAAAAGATGATCCCCCGGCCGGAACAACTGCATGACGGCAGCGATGGCAGCCATCCCGGAGGCAAAAGCCAGCCCGCGCTTGCCTCCCTCCAGGCTGCACATACTCTCTTCCAACGCCTGCCGGGTCGGGTTTCCCGAACGGCTGTAGTCATAACCTGTACTCTGACCCAGGCCCGGATGGCGGAACGTTGCGGTTTGGTAAATCGGCATGCTTATTGCACCGGTCCCCCTATCCCGGCCGACTCCCACCTGAACCAATTGAGTTGCCAGTTTCATCTACTTCACCCCTTATGAATCATGTTTCTTATGATTGATCATGAATGAGATACCATAAACAGGACCTCTTTCGCGCGGCCGGAGTCCTCTTCGTCAAAGGGCACAACCTCGACATCTACCAGCGACACTCCCTGCTCCACCCGCACACTGTTCGCACGGGTCCAATCGTAAAAATCTCGGGCGGTGAAAAGATGAATGTTCGGGGTATCGTACCATTGGTAGGGAAGTTCCGCTGTTACCGGCACCCTGCCCGCGGAAGACAGTGAAGAAATGACCCTCCAGTGTCCAAAATTAGGGAAGCTGATCACCCCCGCACCTCCCACCCGGAGCATCTCCTCCAGTATCGGTAACTACGCTTAAAACATCACTCACTCACCAATTCACCTCTGCTCTTCTCCATACTAAAAAAACCTCTTCCGAGCGAAGAGGTATCAGTAACCTCATCTTTCGGAATTACTCCGCAGGAGTTAGCACCGTGCGTTTCGCCGGTTGCCGGGCTTCATCGGGCCAGTCCCTCCGCCACTCTGGATGAGAATCCTTTATGTTACTATTTCTATCAAAATGATAGGAATTAGAAATAGAATAGTCCCCATTCCTGTAGTGTCAACACGTTTTTTGTCTTCTGCCGTTACTTTCTTAAGCTCACTCCTCTTTCCAAAGGATGACTGTAAGACTATACTTTATTAAAATTATAGGAATTATAGATATAATAATCCAACGTCTTCTTATCGTCAATACCTTCCTAGTTTTGGAGCGTACAAAGTTTAGTAGGGGTTGCCGCTGGCTTGAATTAAGAATGTTCGTGTTAAGTCCTTCACAACAGTATTCCGTGAGATTCCTTTCAATACGGGTTTTATCCGCATTTTATCATCTTCCGTACCTTAAAGCGCCAGCGAATATCTGCGGCCAAATCATACTCTTCAATTCCGTTTACTTCTCGCGTTTTTGCGATTATACGAAATGATTCCGTCAGGTTCAGAAATCTATACGTTCAGGATGGCTGTAGATAGACATGCGCTCCCCCCGTGCAAAACCAACTATCGTGACGCCTAGTTCCTCTGCTAGATCAACAGCTAGTCCGGTAGGCGCAGAACGCGATACGACTACAGGTACTCGCATACGAACAGTTTTAATCAGCATTTCTGAAGCAATGCGTCCACTAAGCAGTACTATCTTGTCCGTGGGATAAATACTATGGAGGTAAACGTAGCCCAGTATCCGGTCAAGAGCATTATGTCGGCCAATATCCTCATATCTCACCACAATGCCATTGTTGTCAGCTAACGCCGCACCATGTACGCCTCCCGTGAGGTGAAAATTCTCCGATTGCCGATCGAGTTCAGCCATCAGATTAAGGAGGTGTTGGGCCTTAAAACAAGCATCAGTCTCTACAGTCTTGAGCTGATCCCGATCATTGACAAAATAAAGAGCCGGCCGCCCCTTGCCACAGCAACTGGCGAAATTCCTGCGAAGAAAGCTGTCAACCCCTGATACCGGATTTACGGTATCGACCCAAGCTACGCCCTGTTCCATGCGAAACTGCAGGCTAAATACCTCGTCAGGTCCATTTACAAGGCCTTCACTGAGAAGGAATCCTACCACCAATTCTTCCAAAGCATACGGAGAGCATAATAGCGTTGCCAATTCAGAGTCATTCAGCATTATGGTGAGCGGAACCTCATTCACAACTGGATCTTCGGTTTCAACAACTTGATGATCAGAATACACCAGGATCCTGCGACTATCGAATACTTCGGCCATTACTCTTGACCTCCAATCAACCTCAAGTATTGGAGCTATGTCCTATTAAGCTGATATGTATTATAGGTTATATGTTCTAAATGTCAATCATAATCTTCTTCTTGTTATGATTGTTATGAAATCCATGATATTCTCAGTTGTAAGAGCAAAAATGTCCGCCTGCTTCTCCTCCTGTATCTGACGGTCATTTGCCCTGTCTACCAAAGTCCTGTACGGTATAGACTTGTTAGCCCGCAAAGTTGGGACGTTTCTCGTTTTGTATTGCCACTTTTGCGCTTAGCCCTGCCAATAGGTATCTATTCGGCGGAACTCATCTGCTATAATTGAGAAGGGTTTCACCGATACTATCATTGAAAAAGCAAAAGGAGTTGATTTTGAGTGTTAACCAAAGATAACCTGTTCACACTCAAGCTCGTACGGCAAGAGAACCACCTCGCTTTGCCCACCATTACCTCGCTCGTGCTCGTGAAAGAGATACACGATGTTCTTTACCAGTATCTAGTAGATGAAGAAAAGGAACGCTTGCTGAACACGTTTCTGGATAAGCTGAAGAGACACATGACCCGGGAAAAAGAAGGCAACGGCCCGTTTTCGGTTCCGGTAGAAGAGCTGAGGTTTCTGGAGCAAGAAGGGCTTGACGAACTCAAGTACATGAACTGGCTGGAGATACCGGTGTACGTGTTCGAAGTCGCTCTGAATGTGGATTCCTCCGATGAAAAGTATGAAGAGTATGTAGAAACCGTTTTTTCGATTCTGGATGAACTGGTGGTCTACAACCGTGTTCCCGGAACCAACTTGGTCAATGTTTATCCTCAAGGCACGGTTTGATTAGCCCCGCAACCCGGTTGAATTGACTACATAGGCATAATTAAGTAATTAAAATCGCGAAAGGCAGGCCCACACCATGATACCTCTGCGTGACAACGTGCCTGGGGAAAAATTCCCTTTCAGCATGTGGCTTATCATCGCCCTCAACTTTTTGGTTTTTTTCTATGAACTGTCTTTACCCTCAGAAGAACTGCAAAAGCTTTTTTACACCTATGGTTTGGTCCCGGCTAATCATTCGCTTTCCTCTTTCATCACCTGCACTTTTCTCCATGGAAGCTGGATGCACATCATCGGCAACATGTGGGCCTTGTTCCTGTTCGGCAACAATGTAGAAGATAAGATGGGCCCGGTCCGTTTTATCTTGTTTTACCTGGCCTGCGGGGTCATTGCCGGAGCCACCCACTGCTACATCTACCCTCATTCCACGGTTCCTACAGTAGGCGCTTCCGGTGCCCTGGCCGGAGTCATGGGCGCTTATTTCCTTATGTTTCCTAAGGCTCGCGTCCTTACATTGATCCCGGTATTTTTCTTTTTCTACCTGGTAGAGATACCGGCCGTGGTCTACCTCGGGTTCTGGGCTTTTACCCAGCTGGCTTCCGGCACCGTTGCCCTGTTTGCCCCGGAAGGAGCCGCCCAGATCGCTTTCTGGGCACACGTCGGGGGTTTTGGCGCCGGCATGATTTTGCACCGGCTCTTTCTCGAACCCGTCGAAAACTGAACCACAGATACACACAGATTTAACACTGATTTACACTGATGGCATAAGTTTTATCTGATGTTAGTTGTGTATCGTGAGACATCTCTTCCTGTCAATTTGTTTTGTCTGGCTGACACATATTTTAACTTCAATGTACATCAGCCCGGCACTCAGCTCAAGCCTTGATTAGTTGTATAGCGTTGTTGTGACAGGATGTCATGTTGAAAGCTAGGTGGGTTGAGTGCCGGGTCTGTGTCCATCTGTGGCTTTACCTATGGTTTGACTGCGAAAGCATGTCTAAAAAAAGAAGCAGCTTAGCTTTGACGGCTTCGTCGAAGTTCTGGAACGGGCGGCCGCGTTTAAGTCCCTCCAGCACTGCGGCATAATACCCGCTTACCTCTGGCCGGCACAGCTGTAACCTGCGGACCCGGGCCAAAACCTCATGTTGCCTGTCCAACCCCGCTTCCCACAGGCAGGGGACATCTCCCGCGATTGCACCCTCGACCTCAAGCTCCGGTTCTTCGGCCACCCTCAAACAAGATTCCGCCAGGTCTAACCAGACCTCAAGCGGTTCATCCCCCTGCACCGGGCGTGACTCCTCTAGTACCAAGCCTTCGGGGTCAGTTCTAATCTCTTGCGGTTCCTGGGCTTCTCCCCCTTGGTAAATACGGATCTTAACCCTGCCGTTATCCTCGGACAGGTTGTAGGGAGAAGTTGGCAAAACGGAACACAAGCAGTAGACCCCGCCGGAATCCAACTCCAGATTAGCGGTGTCGAAGGGGATAGTGTCCAATTCCGGTTCTGTCCCTTTCTTTTCAATATAGAAACGAAAGGGAAGCAAGGTCTTGACTTCCAGGTTTAAAGCAGACTCTCCTCCCGGCCACCGGCACAAACCTTGGATTACGCTGAATTCGGGCGAGTAAGGACGATACACCCGCGATCCTATTCGAGACACGACCTCTTCCACCCCTTGCATCTTAGAAACTCCACCTGTTAACACCACGATGTCGATATCCCATTTCCCGGCCCCGAACAGCCCCAAGCGCTCGGCACTAGGCCCCACCACGTTGTTTATGAAATCTTCCAATCTTGATAAAGTGCGTTCGAAAACCAAAGACAAATTCCTTTTTTCAAAAACCGCTGATAGGCTCCGTCCCCGGTAAAAAGACGGTATATCGATAACTATATCCTCCTGCCCTTGCATCCTGAGTTTGACTTCCTCTGCCCATTTCAACATTCTCGAGTATTCGTACAGCTCCTCCCGGTTCAAACCTTTTTCCTTCTTGAACCTCGGCGGAATCGTTATTCCGGTATTCGCCTCGAAGCAAGGGAAAAGAGTTTGGCGAAGAACCGCCTTGTCAATTTCCGCCCCGCTGAAAGCATCGCTGCCGGCGTGCAGCTGGGCTTCTAATACTACTCTCACCTTGCGGTCTGGCCTCACGTGAACGAAGCTGGCGTCGGCCGTCCCTCCGCCGAGGTCAAGGATTAGAATGTTGCCCTGCCACAACCGGGCCTCATCCGGTCCCCCTTCGGCCAACAACCCGACCAAAGCAGCTACCGGTTCCAAGGCCAGCCTCACCCGGACCCCGGGGAAAACGCTTCTTACCGCCTCTAACAACATCCGCCGGGCTTTTAGACCGAAGTAATTGGGAACACCGACCGTAACCGCCTGCAACGGGTGCGGCAGACTTCCGGAAACATACTGGTCACGGAGATAGGAAAAGTACGACCTCAATATCTCACTCAAGCCAAAGTCTCCCACCCTGAAATTCAGGTTCCGCTTCAGCTCGATCTTGAAGAACCGGACGATTTCCGCTTCCTCTTTCGGTAAAGACAAGCTATCCGAACCGAAGCACAACCTGCCTCCCTCTGGTGCCAATGCAACCACCGAAGGTAGCATCCCCCCAGGCCCGAGCAGGTTGACGAAATGGCCGTCTTCATCGACATAACCCAGTTTGGTGTAGCTTGTACCGAAGTCTATTCCCAGGTTCACCGGCATTACCTACCTTTTCATACCCACCACCAGATAAGGTACCTCCCAGCGCTCAATCCCATCAACCTGTATCCAAAACACGTCTCCCTTTTCTTCTAGAACCACGAGATGCTCCTTTTCGGAAACCGGTTTGCGTTCCACATATCCTTTGTCCAAAACCGGCAGGCACTCCGGGGGCAGTTTTTCTCCCACTTTGATGGGATAGCGCCTGACCTCTACCGGCAGGTCCTTCCATGCCCGTTTCAGAGTGCGTGGAGACAACAGGTTATCTACATCCTCCCCAAACCCGGAAAACAGCTGGCGGCACCTGCGCAGACCCTCCGCGACCTCACGGTAACGCCCCTGTGCTTCCAGATACATCTGCAGCCGTTCCCGGTGATAGCGGAGCTTGACATCAATCAGCTCCAGGTATTCTAAGGTATACTCGACCCGGTACCCGAATCGGCTCGGCCGGGGAAGATTCGCCCTGGACCAGCGTTCGCGCAATTCCTGTTCATATCGATAAACAGTTTCCTCGAAAAGCTTCTCCAACTCCAAGGGACTGAGGTCCGGGTAGCGCTGCAGCTTGTCGGCCAGCGCCTCCAGTTCCCTCTGAAACTCTCGCAATAAACGGGCTATCGATCCGGCATAATCTCCTGCAAGTGATCTCATCCACCTGAATTCGCTTAACATCTCCGGTTCGAGGCCTTCGCGGCTAAACCGAAGAAGGCACCGAAAAATCTTTACCCACTGTCCCAAACGGTGTCTCGCTTCTTCTGCAAACCTCGCCGTGTGTTCGGCCATCTTGTTGCTTGAAACCTGCCGCTGGTAGAAGCCCAATCTCTCCGCTTCAAATTCCAGCCAGGCGCCTATTGTCTCCCGTATCAGGTTTCGTAGGGACGAAGAGAACTCTAAGGCCCGACCCAGCGCTAGAGCCTTTTCAAGCAAGCCGGGCCAGGAATCACCGAGCCTCGACTCCCTAGGAGGTGCGGCCACATCCTCGAGCATTTGTATAAACGTTTCGGCTTGCCCCAGCCAACGCCCCACTTCGTCTCGAATCCTGGCACCGGGTTCAGCCGTCCACCCTTCCACCCACCAACAAACCACCGGCAACAGGTTAACGTCGCTTTTGATCAGCTCAGCCCACTCGGCATCCCTCTGAATTTTCTCCACGATGTTGAACTGCTGTTCCAAGGACCTGATCTCGGAGGTTAAGTCTTCTACTACTTCAATTAATTGCCGGTTGACCCTCATACGGTTGTCGGTTAAAGCCTTCAACTCCTGCTGAATCACCTGCTCCAGATCGCTTAAGACCTGAGTAAAATGCTTAAGCAGGTTGGAAAGCCCGGCACAACGCACCAGGTTGCTGACAAGGTCATTTTTTACCTGCTCCCCCTGCCTGCTGACCCGGTAAATTTCGGCCATCATCCGGTTAACCTTTTCTATATACACAGGTATCATCTTCTGGTCGAAGGCACGGTAGTAAAAGCTGTTGACGTGATACAGATAATCCTCCAAAACCTCGATATCGACCGTCCCTGAGGGCAAAAACAGGTTTTGAACCGAGGTCAGTTCCTCGATCTCATTTCTGAGCTGGCCGAGGAGCGAGTTCAAAACCGCCTGACAAGCCTCTTTTAGCTTCGATAGTTCTGGTTCCACTAATCCGTCACCCCCAAAACCCTGCCGAGAAACGCCTGCAAAGCTGCTTTACTGCCCTTGCCCCGAACCAGTTCTTTTTTATTAGAATGGAGTTGGTTATCTCTGTTGGCGAAAGCTTCTGTCCAGCGCAGGACGTCAAACACCTGTCGCCGGGTCTCGCCTTTTGCCACCGCACTCAGAGACTCCGCTATTTCCCGGTTCATAAAACGAACGTTGGGGACCCAGCCCCACAAATCCAAATAACGGGTCAGCATAGATTCGCCCACCTTAGACTTCCTTCGAACGTCCAATCCGGGCATGACCACCAGGCGTACGAACTCCATAATTACGAAAGCCTCGTGGGGTCGGCTCTTCATCCGCTCTCCCACTGCTTGCATACAGCCCTCAATGTCAACACCTTCTCGTTCCCTGCCCTTAAGACATTTGATTATTGCATCATCTGGTCTGGTCTTGGCTAGTCTTAGACAGAATCTCTCCACCTCCGACCGGGGATACACCGAAGGCGTGCTCCTCGCTTCCTGCAAACGCTCATAAAGTTCCAGATAAGCGAGCGATGCGTTCTCGACTACCAGTTGACTGAGGCAAGACCGGTATAGCTTCTCTACTTCCCTCCCCAGGTTCTCACCAAACTCCAGCAAGCAATAAACCGGGATGACGGCCCGGGCCAAACGATCTAAACGGCGGTAGACTCGAACCGCTTCTCTCCCCTGCAGCCTGCCTCTTTCCATGAAATCGCTGTAAGTCTCGACGGTCAAAACCAGGCTGTCCTCAATCCAACCCAGTTCAAATAACCTTACGCAACACTCACAGAGTTTCAAAAGCCTATCAACCCGGTAAGGATGCTCGTAAAGTTCGGCTTCGGCCTGCTCAAGGCTGGACAACAGCGATTTGGCAAGTTCCGTCTTATTTCCGAAAATGCAGTCCAAACCCCGGGCCCTGACCTTGTGTATGGCCACGCCCAGACGGGATTCTCTCGCTCGAATCTCTATCTTTTCTTTCTCTTCCCGCAAGAGACGGCGCAGCTCCGGATTAGCTGTCCGTGAAATTAGGTAATCGATATCTTTACTATCAAAGCCAGCCAATAACCGGCGATAGGCATCGGTTAGGGCCGGGGTATATATGTTTATTAAAAAGTCCCGTCGGCCTCGACCGTCTTTCTGCGGCCATAGCTCGGCTAGTTGTTGCAGGAAACGTAGCCTAAACCCTTCGGACCTATCGCCCAGCCACCTGATAACAGCCATCTGGTCGGAGTAATCCCACAATACACGGTACAAGAGGCCCTGGCTCTGGCTCAGACATAACACCCGAAACAAAAAGTCAAGCACGTCCCGGTCAATCTCAAGTTCTAGCCTCGCGCCCTTGGATATCAGGCTTCTTACCCTCTTGCGGCCTTCCAGTTCCCGGCTCCAGTATGCGAAAATGTCTTCGTTCGGGCCTATGGAAGCTACGCTTTTTACGATGTCCTTCAATCCAATGGTCATAAGCCTCTGACTCCTATCAACCGTCAAGAGTTTATCAGGTTAAAAAGCCGGTTCCAGTCTCGTGCTAAGGAATCCCATGTATAACACACGCTATCCGTAGAAAACGTGGTTCAGTAAATTGCAGGCATTGGCCGCTTTGCATAGATCAGCTTCGGTAAGGTAGACCAAATAGTAAATAGACTTTTCCTTATTGGTAAAAATACCTGATAAGACATCCTCTCCCCGCACCTCGAAACGGTCTTGAGCCGCTTTGCCCCTCGACAGGTAGCGCACGCTCACTATCCTGCTGACAAACGGGTGCCGGGCGATTCTTCTAAAATGTTGCGCCAGTCCGATCTCCTTATTTTCGTTGCCTACCTCATAAACCAGCACCGGGTCCCTCTTCCTGGGCCGGGGCAACCCGTGCCCGGCAGTTTGGTTCCGTTCAATCCACTCGACGAGATCCCTTACCTGTTCGGCCTTGATCTCGGACCCGTACTCCGTTCGCAGGTATTCCTGTAGGCTTACCGGCATAGTGCTTACCGGCAACGGGCCAAGCTTTAAAGCCTGTACTACCTCCCAATTCTGACACAAGTACTCTAGAAACTCGGCTCGCCCGCTGGCAAACCGGGGCAACCGGATTCCGTAGTCAGCCATCAGCAGGGAACCGTAATTGTCGCGGAATACCCTGTACGATTCCTCGCTACCGGAACGTAGAGTTTCTGTATAAGCAAGGAGACGCCGGTATTCCTCTTCTTCCAAAGGAATCCGGTCAACCAGTTTGCGTAAAACCGCCCTCATTGTCTTCACCATCAAGTGCTGTCACGCCTTACCGGCCTGAGCCTCATTTCTTCATGATTCACTTCACCTCTTAATTCTACAACAACGGGTATCTAACCGCATCCAAAACTCGTCACACCGTGACACCAATCCCCTCGCTTAGACTTAGGCAGGCCCTCCAGCAACTGTACCAGATAGTTGAGGGGTCGAACAAAAAACGCTATGCACTGTTTGGATGGAGTATCAATTTTTGAATATAATGACAAGGTTTGATACAGACTTTAGTAAGCAGTATTATCGTCTTTGTTCAGGTAAAGCCTGGAAGCAGCCGACTAACAAAGGCGCTAGCTTTCTATGCTACCAGCAACTGTGAGAGCGAGGAGATCTCGATGAGATATATAACGCGGAGTCCCGGTTCTCCTGAGATTCAACCTACCGATGAAGAAATAATCTCAAGCAAGCTTTCGACCTCCCTCGAAAACAACCTGCAATATTTGCAGAGGCTTTTCGAAGGTTGTTCCGACGCGGTGGTGAGGAGGCTTAAGTTCGGTCGTGAGCTAGGCATAAACGCAGCTCTGGTTTACTTCGACGGCTTGATGCAGAAGAACGAAGCTGAAACCGCCGTGCTTCGCCCCCTGATGATCGATTTTGATATACTGAAACGGGGTCCCGAGACAAAATCGCTCGACATCTACACCGCAGTCCGCGACTACCTGCTTACTGCCACCGAACTCCAAGAAGCGACCACCTTACAAGAGGTAGTCGAGTTCACCGCCTCGGGAGACGCGGCCCTGCTCATCGACGGATACGCTCAAGCCCTGATCCTCGACTTTAAGAGCTGGGAAAGCCGAAAAGTTGAAAGCCCGGATGAAGAAGTTTTGATCCGGGGTCCGAAAGAAGGATTCACCGAAACCCTGAGATTCAACACCGCGCTCCTCCGCCGTCGCCTGAAAACCAACCGGTTTAAAACAGAAAGCATGGTACTGGGCAGGATTACCCGCACCAGCATCGTCATCTGCTATATCCAGTACATAGCTCAGGATTCCCTGGTCAACGAAGTAAAAAAACGTCTTCAGACAATCGACATCGACGGGGTGCTTGACGTCGGTTATCTGGAGGAACTCATCGAAGACCACCGCTTCTCCCTCTTCCCCCAAGTAGAACACACTGAACGGCCGGACCGGGTAGTCGGTCACCTTCTAGAAGGAAGGGTCGCGGTCCTGGTGGATGGTTCCCCCTGGGCCATGGTGGTACCCGCAACCTTTCCCCAGTTCTGGAACTCACCGGAAGACTACTACATGCGGTACATACCTTCGACTCTAACCCGGATACTGCGACAGATCGCCTTCTTCGCGACCTTACTTTTGCCGTCGCTTTACGTGGCTACTATAACCTATCACCAGGAAATGATTCCTACCCCATTACTTCTGACCATCGCCGCTGCCCGAGAGGGAATACCTTTCCCCACTTTTCTCGAAGCCTTCTTGATGGAGGTCACCTTCGAAATCCTGCGGGAGGCTGGGCTTCGTATGCCTCGCGCCATCGGCCCCGCCATAAGTATCGTCGGGGCCCTGGTCATAGGAGACGCAGCCGTTTCCGCCGGTCTGGTTTCTACGCCAATGGTGGTGGTAGTAGCTTTTACCGGAATCTGCTCGTTCAGCATCCCAGTATACAGCGCCGGGGTTTCTCTTCGCATGGTGCGTTTCCTGATGCTCATAGCCGCCGCCTTCCTGGGTTATTTCGGCTTAATGATAGGCATAATCTTCTTGCTAATTCATTTGGCTTCCATCAGCTCCTTTGGAGTGCCTTACCTGGCTCCCTTGGCTCCTATGCGGTGGGAAGACCTGGGAGACATCCTGGTACGGCGTCCCTGGTGGAGCAGTGTTCGGCGTCCCCAAACACTGGCCCCAGGGAACCGGCTGCGGCAGGCGTAATGATGGGTAATCGAATTTCCCCTTTTCAGCTCTACTGTCTTTTGATGTTCATGATTATGTCCAGCACCGCCATTTTTGAGCCTCCTCACCTCATCAGAGCCGGCGGCAACAACGGCTGGATCCTGGCCTGGTTTTGTGCTCTGGTTGCCTTACCTTATGCCTTGGTCTATTCGGCTTTAGCATCCAAGGCAAACATGGGCCTGGTCCCTTTTTTCGAATCAAGCCTGGGAAAGTGGTTGGCCAAAGCCTTGATTCTCTCGTATTTGTTTTTCCTTATCTTTTCCTGTGCGCTTGGCCTTCGGATGTTTTTCGAGTTTGCACTCTCGGTAGTGCTTTTTGTCGTACCGGTCAGCGTGTTTGCCGGTTTTCTCCTCGCAGCCGCGGCTTGGGCTGCCCGCCGGGGACTAGCCACGATTGGCCGGTTAGCCGAAGTCTTTTTTTGGACTAACACTTTTGGGGCTTTGCTCACAGCAGCTCTTTCTTGCTTCAACATTGACTGGAATAACTTCTTGCCCTTCGTACCAAGAGGTATACTACCGCTGGCGCCGGGGGCCTGGAAACATTCACATGTCTTTGCCGAATCTTACATCGCGTTTTTTTTATCCTCGTTTGTCAGCAATCGCAGCCGGACGTACCTTTCCGTCCTCGGCAGTGTGCTGTCCTCGGCCTTCTGGATATGTGTTTTTACTCTGCTCAGCATCGGGGTTTTCAACCACTACCTGGCAGGAGTTCTTTCTTATCCTATTTATTCTGTAGTAAGGAACATCTCGGTAGGGGATTTTATAGAAAGGGTAGACGCGGTGTTTGTCGCTATTTGGATAACCAACGCTTTTGTCAAAACCAGCCTCTTGCTTTTTGTCATTGCCCATACCAGCGCCGCGGCCGTGCGTTTGCGTGATTACCGCTTTCTGGTGCTACCGTTCGCCCTTCTGATCGGCGCCTTGAGCATCGCAATGTTCAGGAATACAGTTGAATTGAAGTTCTTTTACGATTTCTTTTTCTACCGGGTGATGTTGGTGTTTGCCGTAATCTTGCCGTTGGTTTTATTAATCCTATCGTGGTGGCGAAGAAATGAATGCAATGACCAGAAAGTACCTGATTCTGCTAGTAGTGCTGGTTAGCCTAGGTTCGGTTTCCGGCTGTTGGGACAGCCGCGAGATTAACGACAATTTTGTGGTAGTTGCAATCGGGTGGGACGCTGCCGCTAAAAGACATCTCATGTTTACCGAACAAATTGCTGAAATGCCGCCCCAAGCGGGAAAGCAGAAAGGGGCAAAGACAGCCCGCTCTTCGCCCACCTTCGTGACAGTCTCTAGAGATGGGAGGTCCCTCACCGAAGGACCGCGCAACGTGCATTTAAGACAACCCCGCAGCCCCCTCTGGCAGCACGCTTACTGTTACTTACTAGGCGAAGACCTCTGCCGCCAAGGACTGAGCGGAGCCGTCGACTACTTTCTGCGTAACCGTAATATACGTAAAACCGGCTACCTCTTTGTAGCCCGAAACTCAACCGCCGCCCAGGTTCTTCAAGTGCCGACGGAGGTGGAAAAGCTGCCCGGCCCAGCCCTGGTTTCCATGATCAAGAACCAGGATCTGCATATAGGTATATACACCCCTACTGACATGGGTGACTTCCTTACCAAAACCATAACGCCAGGGATAGAACCTGCTGTTCCAGGAGTAGAGATAGTCAACGAGAACGGTAAGAAGGCCCTGCGTCTATCTGGCATGGCGGTTTTCAAAGAAGGCCGCCTGGTCGGGTGGCTTAACGAAGAAGAATCGCGCGGTTACAGGTGGCTCCGTCCCACCCCTCTTGCTGGAGGTACCAAAATTATCAAATGCCCGTTTTGCGGTAAACCGGTGCTGCTCGATACCACGCGTTCACAGTGCCGGATAAAGCCCCGGATACAAGATGGAAGAATTGTCATAACCATTGACATAAAAGAGGAAGGCAATTTCTATGAACAAACTTGTTCTCACCAGCTCCTGACTCCTAAAACATTCCCTCAACTCGAGCAGCAAGCCGCCCAATTGATTGCACGTCAGGTACGCGCGGCGGTCAATAAAGCCCAAGCCCTCGACTCGGATATCTTCGGCTTTGGCCAAGCCGTTTTTGAGAGCTTCCCCAAAGAATGGGCCAGCCTTGAGAGCAAGTGGGCCCAGGTATTCCCAACACTCGAGGTCGAGATCCATGTCAAATCCGAGATCAGGCGGAGTTACCTCACCACCGAAACGTTGCAGTACCATTTTTAAGCCACTGATATACACAGATTAGCACAGATGATCACGGATTCTATTTTTAATTAGACGCTGATTGACGCAGATGAATTATTAATTATTAGTTGTAATCATAATTATAGATCTGGGTTAATCTGCGTCTAAGTATCTGTGTCCGTCTGTTGCTCGAATCCTCACAGCAGGGAGTTGAAACATGCGGCGAAGGATATGGTTGCTCATTCTTATCTTTTCCCTCTTGGCAACATCAGGCTGCTGGGGGCGTGTAGAGTTTCCCCAGGCCGTTGTCATAGGCGGGGCGGGTATGGATCTCTTACCAGACCGAAATATATTAACCTCTTTCCAGCTCATGCTACCGCCTGACATCAGCAGGGGTCCATCTTTCGTCGTTGTTTCTGCCCCCGGCCAAACGGTGTCCGTGGGACGCCGGAGAATAACCCTAGAATCCCCCGGAGTTCAGATTATCGAACACATAGCCGCCTTCGTTGTTGGAGAAGCTATGGCAAGAAACCTGGTAGACATGGTCGATCTCATGTTACGAAGTCCTCACCTTCGAGAAAACACCGATATTTTTGTGGCACGAGGTTCAGAAGCTCGCCAGGTGCTTGAAACCGCTCCGGTCATTGAAAAATCTTCTGCCCAGGCCCTCAAAGCCATGATAAGATCGCAAGACCCGACCACAGGAGTGTATACAGAAGTGAGGATCAATGAGGTACTTTCCAAGCTCGCGGCTCCCGGTATCGAGCCTGTAATTCCTGGAGTGGAAGTTATATCGGACGCTTCAGGGAAAAAGACGCTGAGGCTTTCCGGCACTGCGGTTTTTAGAAAAGGGCACCTGGTAGGATGGTTAGATACCCGTGAATCGCGGGGTTACCGCTGGCTGCGCCCCAAACAGGTAAGAGGAGGGACGGTTACCGTCACCTGCCCTTTCGACGGCAAACCAGTCTTGTTGGAGATGCTTAGAACGAGATCAGAAATCATACCCCGGTTGGAAAACGGCAGAGTGGCGTTCAGCATCAAGATTAGGGACGACGCAATGTTTTACGAACAAAGATGCACCCATGATTTATTGACTAGTCCCACAATTTCCCAACTAGAAGCCGAAGGCGAGCGCCAGATTGAAGACGAAGTCTTGGCGGCAATTTACAAAGCCCAATCTCTAGGGTCTGACATATTTGGCCTGGGGCTGGCTGTGAGCCGGAGGTACCCTCGCGCATGGCAATCCATGGAGAAAAACTGGGAGAGCCTATTCCCTAGCGTGCCTGTCTCGGTGCAGGTAGATGTCAATATCAGAAGGAGCAACTTCTTGACGAAAATCCTGTATCTGCGATGAGCCGAAGATTGATGAGCCACAGATAAACACGAATTTGCATAGATGTACACAGATTGCTGTTGAAATGGGGTAATGTAGATAATAGTTATCAGTGATAATCTGTGCTCCATCTGTGTAAATCTGTGGCTCTAGACTGCTAGGAGGGTGAGTTATGCTGGCTTTGCTGATTCTGCTGTTCCTTGTCATCATCCTTATCGATGTCCCCCCGCTTTTGAGGGACAAGATGTACCGGGAATTGGCGGTGTTTTCGGTTTTGATGGCTATCGCCGTATTGTACAGCCTGGGCCAGTTTTACAACTGGCCCCTTCCCAACCCGGTCAGAGCTTTAGAGACCGTATTTCGTTTCCAGCCATAACGCCCAAAAAAGGCAGGCGAAAGTAAAGGGGGTCCCTCTGATTAGATCCGCAGGCGTCAATCTTCGAATGACGGTGAACTGGCTACAGGTGTTGCTTCTGTGCTTCTCCATTCGCATAGCTTTTGACTTAGTAATGGTGTTGCCTGTCAGTGCCGCCCCCAGTCCCAACCGGGACGTATGGTTGGTTCCGCTGCTCGTCATCCCGGTAGCCTGGCTAGTTGGGGCCATCGTCATCAAACTGGGCAGCATTTTTCCCGATAAGACTATTATTCAGTACAGTCGTACTCTTCTGGGACCCGTTTTCGGTTCGATACTCGCTCTTTTGTATGCCTGGTGGTTCATTTTTTTTGCGGCCCTGGGGGTGCGCATATCGAGCGATTTTTTTCTGAATTCGGTCATGATTTTTACACCCGTCAGCGTCTTGATGGGTTTAACCCTCTTGACCAGCGTCATCGCCGCCCGCCGGGGACTAACAACCATTGCCCTCGTCAACCAGGTTCTAGGACCGGTAATGCTAGGGTTGATCTGGATGCTCATTTTCCTGTCCTTGAACCGGCTGCGGCCGTCCAACCTCTCGCCGTTCATGGCCGGCGGTCTAGGCAACTTGTTGACCAATGCCGTAACCCCCATGGCCGTGTGTTCAGATATAGTTAACTTGGCGATGGTTATACCTTTTATGGATAACCCTGCCCATGCCTCCCGGGTAGTTAAGTGGGGAGTCCCCCTGGGTGCATTGCACCTTATGGCCATCGTTCTGGTAGTTATATCAAGCTTAGGGATTGACAACGCTGCTTTGGCTACCTACCCGGGGTTAAGTGTAGCCAGGCGCATCGCATTCGGCGAGTTTGTGCAAAGGGTGGAGCCGGCGTTACTGACTGTTTGGCTGGGGGGCGTTTTCGTGCAGGTTACTCTCAACCTGATGTGGGCTTCCCAGGCCATGGCCCAAGGCTTTAACCTGCGGTGCTATAAACCTCTGGTACTTCCTTTGTCGGTTTTGGTCGGCTTGGTGGCCCTGCTTTTAGGTGAAAACACGCTTGAGTACACTGCTCTGTTCGACCCCACCTTTTTCGGGCCGTACGGCTTTACTTTTTCCCTTGTCATACCCTCGCTGCTGTTGCTGGTGGCACGGATAAAGCGCCCCGCAATAAAGTCGCCGCCGGAAACACAAACCTGACCCTGGAGTGATGCTGTGAAAAAGAATTGGCTTCTTGTGCTCTTTATCCCGGTCATGATAATCACCGGCGGTTGCTGGGACCGGACTGAATTGAACCAAACTAATTTAGCCATCGCTGTAGGCTTAGATGATCTTCCCGGGGACCGCTTGCGTTTTACTGTACAGATTCCGGTCTCTCAGAAAACACCGGGCCAAACTCCACCATCACCTCCTTTTGTGGTGGTCTCTACTACAGGTGAAACCTTCACTACTGCGGGCCGAAACATCATGTTGAAGAACCCGCGCAGCATCCTCTGGCAGCACTGGTCGGCCAATGTTTGGGGTGAAAGCCTGGCCCGGCGCGGACTGGCCGGCCTGGTCGATGAGTTTGCGCGTAACCGCAACGTGAGAAAAACCGGAGATGTCTTCATCGCCCGCGACACGACCGCCGCCGAAGTTTTGTCGGTTCCTACAGAAGTAGAAAGGATACCCGGAGTAGCCTTGACTTCGATGATAAAAAGCGAGGATCTGTACGCGGGAATATACACGCGCTGTCTTTTGCGCGACTTTATCATCCGCTCCATCAAGCCTGGCATCGAGCCTGCGGTGCCCGGCATCAGCGTGGTCAAAGACCCCAGCGACCGGTGTTTTCTCCAGATCTCCGGCACCGCGCTTTTTATGAAGGGGAAACTGGTTGGATGGATGAACGAGGAGGAATCGCGCGGGTACCGGTGGTTACAACCGAAAACGGTCTTGGGTGGTATAATGACAGTTCGGTGTCCATACTGCGGCAGCCCGGTCGTGCTCCAGTCTTTGCGCTCACAATGCCGCATCACCCCTGCACTCCAAGGACAAGAGATTATCATGCGGGTAAAGATAAAGCAAGAGGGCTTCTTTTACGAACAGACCTGTACTCACCCTCTGGTCACCCCTGCCATGCTTAAAACCCTGGAAAGAGAATCCGCCCAACTCATCCGCCAACAGGTTCTGGATTCGGTAAAGAAAGCCCAAGAACTGGGTTCCGACGTTTTCGGCTTTGGGCTAGCATTGAAACAGCATTATCCGCAAACATGGGACCGTGTTGGTAGCAGTTGGGAGGAAGTGTTCCCTGCAGTTAGGGTCGAAGTTGACGTGGAGTCCAAGATTCGCCGTACTCACCTAACTCGCCGTACCGCAGTAATCCGGTACTAGGCTAAAAGACGCAGATTGACGCAGATTTCTCTAGCATAGAGCCACAGATGCACACAGACCCGGCACTCAGCTGGCCGAAATTGCAACATGCCAGCTTGTCCCGACAACGCTATTCACTAATCAGGGTTTGAGTTGAGTGCCGGGCCGATGTACATAGATTGGTGTAAAAAATGCGAAATCCTAGTGGCCAGGGTGTCAAAAGCATCAGAGTCTTTGATAATCAGCGTCTGATTGCTAAAAGGAGATGTTTATATGAATGGACAACTCTTACCATCGCAAGTCTTCTGGCTGATCTCAACCTCCGTTTTGACAACTTACGCCCTGTACCTACCATCCCGCATAGTTCAGCTATCGGGTCCGGACTTCTGGTTAGCAGAAATACTGGCCCTCGTCCTTTGCTTGCCCTTAATCTTGCTGGTGGTCTTAGCCGGTATGCGTTATCCCGAGCGCAGTTTTGTCGAAATAGTAGAAACAGCCTTGGGCAAACCCTTAGGGGTGTTCCTCAACCTGCTGTTTTTCTTCAGCTACCTTCTCCTGGCCGCCACAGTAGTCCGGGGTTTTGTCGATATTTTGATTGTCGCGATTCTACCTAGAACCCCGCCTGTGGTTTTCATCGCGACCACTCTGGCGGTTTCCGTCTATCTGGTTAACAACGGAATTAGGGTCCTCGGACGGTTGGCTGGGCTCGCCGGACCTATGGTGTTCGCCTTGATGGGGGTAACTGTCTTTCTGGCTCTGAGGGAAGCCGATTTTTCTAACCTGCTGCCGGTGCTGGCCCACGGCTGGAAACCCGTGCTGACCGCCATTCCACCCATCCTCACTTACCTGGCCGAATTCGGAACCATCGCTTTCGTCATGCATCACCTTAACCTCCCCTCATCCGCCTTCAAGATCAGTTTGGGGTGTCTTTTGTTTCTGGGTTTGACCAGTGTCGGGCTCACCATAGCCGTCGTCTCCGTTCTTTCTGTCGAGTACAGCGCGGCTCTAACCGCGCCTTTTCTCAGTTTGGCCCGCGGCATCGTGCTCGGCAAGTTTCTCAACCGTATAGAAGCCCTGGTCTTAACCATCTGGATTCTTGGGGGGTTTGTCAAGCTGGCCTTCATCCACTATCTGTCAGCCTCCACCCTTGCTCAAACCCTCCGCTTAAAACGCCACCAGGTGGTTTCTTTGCCTTTAGCCCTGCTTACGGGGACACTTTCCCTCGAGCTTTTTCCCAGCATTTTCGAGGTAATCGATTTTCTCTCATGCGTCCTTTGTTGGTATCATCCGCTCATATTCTTTGGTCTTCCCATACTGGTCTGGACAGCTTCGGTTATCCGGTGCCAAGGAGTTTCTTCCTGGGATTCCCTCAGCCAGGCTTGCACGGAGATCAAGCTCAGCCTTTTCCTGTTCGCAAGCACTGTCAAACAGGCTTACTACTCCGTGGTTACGCCTTCAACTCCTTACCAAAATTAATCGCGTCTCCCCTCCCTCGGGTTCTTACTAGCTGGTAAAATCGGAACTGTTTGTTGTATAATCAGACCACGAGACTCCCTTAGAAAGGAGAAAAAGCCTTGAAATACGTGGTGGTGCTGGGCGATGGCATGGCTGACTACCCTATACCCGAACTCGATTACAAAACCCCGCTGGCTCATGCCAGAACCCCAAACTTAGATTTCTTAGCTTCCAGGGGTAGAATGGGTATGGTCAAAACCGTACCTGACGGAATGCCGCCCGGCAGTGACGTAGCCAATCTTTCGGTAATGGGGTATGACCCGACCCGTTACTACACAGGACGCTCGCCCTTGGAGGCGATTGCCATGGGAGTCGAACTTAAGCCGGGCGATGTTGCCTTTCGCTGCAACTTGGTAACCCTTTCTGACGAGCCCGAGTTTACGCAGAAAAGAATGATTGACTACAGCTCAGACGAGATAACCAGCGCCGAGTCGGCCCAACTCATAGCCGCGGTTAAAGAGCGGTTTGACGACGAAGACATCCGTTTCTATCCGGGGGTAAGCTACCGCCACCTCATGGTATGGACAAATGGGCCTTTAGAAGTAGAACTGACTCCGCCCCACGATATTTCCGACCGGGTAATTGCTGAATACCTGCCTCGGGGAAAAGGTAGCGAGGTTCTGCTCGGTTTAATGCTGGAGAGCAACCGTTTTCTACCCTGTCACCCGGTCAACCAGTTCCGGGTTCACCGCGGGCTCCGGCCAGCCACCTCCCTCTGGTTCTGGGGACAGGGAGTTAAACCGGCATTACCCCTTTTTGCAGAAAAATACGGCCTTGTCGGCTCGGTCATCGCCGCCGTTGATCTTACCAAAGGTCTCGGGCTTTGCGCCGGTCTTAGGGCGGTAAATGTCCCGGGAGCAACCGGAAACATAACAACAGATTTTCGAGGCAAGGCTCGGGCTGCTCTAAAGGAACTGGACGACGGGCAGGATTTTGTCTACATCCACATCGAGGCCCCGGACGAGGCCGGGCATCGCGGAGAACTGGAGATTAAGATTAAGGCTATAGAGGAGATTGACGAAAAGGTAATAGGGGAATTGCTATCCGGACTGCCAAAGTTCGGGGAATATCGTCTTATGGTACTGCCGGACCACCCCACGCCTTTAAGCGTGCGCACCCATACCGCCGAAGAAGTACCCTTTGTGATATTCGACAGTCGGCAGCATTATCCGAATAAAGCAAGCACCTACGACGAAGCGTCGGCCCGAAGCACCGGCCTTCGCTTTGCAAAAGGACATGAACTGATGGACTATTTCATCAAGGGATAGAAAAAGGGGGCTTTCGCCCCCTATTTTCCTTTGGTGCGGCAGAAGGGACTCGAACCCCCACGGTGTGACCCGGTAGATCCTAAGTCTACTGCGTCTGCCAATTCCGCCACTGCCGCCTCTATGACTGTCACTTATTATATATGAGCCATTCTCGTTTTTCAAGGCCGCTGGTCCGTTAGTCCACAAGCCGCGGCCCATTATCATAATCAATCATCATTAGGTATATAAAAGCGCCAAGCACACCACCATTCATCAGGATGCTCGTCCGGAGGGCAGCCTATACACTCGGTCTTGATCCGGGAATCGATAGTACTGGCAAATGTCCGGTACTCTACAACTCCTGCCGACTTGCACGGATAATCCTCGAGACCCTTGCTCTTACGAGCGCTCTGAACCCGGCAGTCGTTCATCTGGAATATTATGCTGTTAGGCGATTCGTCGATAATCGTCTGTACATTAATCCTAGAATACAGCCTGAACCTTAAGGCCTTTTTCAAACCTTCCAGTCCCGCCTGGTCTGGCAAGCCCAACAGCCTTTTAATCGACCAGGCCTCAAACGGTGAAAACCTGGTCCAGCAGGTGTCGTTGCAGCGCTTGGCGTCGAACATACCCACGGTTCTTTCCACCGCTTGAAACCAGACACCATCTACCGCCAACCAGTTGAGGGCAAGGTTATCAATAACTTCTATCAGTTTTTCCCTGGGCATTTCTAATAGCGGCTTGGGTATTCCCTTTTCCAACTCGAATCCCAACACTTTAGAGAATCTCCTCATCTGGATATTGTAAGCATCGGTCAAAGCTATTTGTAGGATATCTAAGGCTTGCGACATGCCAAACTGGTATTCAACCTCTCTGAACCAAAGAGTATGGTGTACCATAACCCGATGCACGAGATCAACCAAAAACCGTGCCAACTGTTCTTGGCTCATGTCCTCGGGCCTCTCGATTTCTGCTCTTTCTACGGCCCTTTCTTCCTGCAGGGCTACTCCCTCGCCCACACCAATCCCTCCCATATTAAGATTTCTTGCCCGTACCAATCGAGCAACCCTTCCGCTATTCGGAAATGCGAGTCACTTCAGTACCGAACGAACCCCACCTCCCTAATTCTCTCTTTCCCCTCCACTAAGAAAGCATTCCTCATCTTTAATCATAAAGGCGGCGCTGCTAACCGTCAATCGGCCAAGCATTAAGGCAAGTTCTTGAAAGTCCTGTTTCATTCAACCAACCCAGCAAGAGAATGGCCCGACGCCCAGCCCTTTACCAACGTCAGGCTGAGCACCGGGCTCCTGTTTCTTTAATCCAAAGTACTAGATAAGGGTCATACCCTCGCCATTAAGGCAGGAATATTCCTTCGGGGTCTACTTTGGTGTAAAGGAGCTCAATATCCAGGTAGGTAGGAGGGTGTGTCTCCCCGCTTACCCTGGAAATATTGAGGTCGAAATCTACGTTGTTCTTCACATCTTCCACCGAGAACCCGGGGTGAACCGTGTCTAGGTACATAATACCTTCTTCGTCAAAACGGAAGACCCCCATATCAGTGATAACCGTGTCTATGCCTCCGCGGAAGAACTTCCCGTATACCTCTTTCCTCGGCGCCCACTCACCGCTCGGCCATTTCTTTATGCGCCATCCAGGAGCAGTAATGTAATCGACGTGTTCTTTGAATCTCCTTTTCTCTTGGACCATGATATAGACTGATCTCCTGGCCAAAGAGTTGATGTCGGGGTTACCGCCACTCCCGGTGAAGCGCTTCTTGGGTTTGGCGTAATTACCGACGACAGTAGTATTCACATTGCCATATTTGTCTATCTCGGCTCCTCCCAAGAAGCCAAGGTCAACATAGCCGCAGTGGAGCTGCCCGAAGAATGCCTCTGTAAGTCCAGCTGCGATGGCTGCCTGGTAAGCGCAGCGGGCATCTCCGACCGAGGTCGGCAGGTCAATAGCCCGGCCGTCAACAGACCCTGCTTCATAGATGCAGACCGCGTTCGGGGCGTGCGAAAGTTGGGCCAGCATTATGGCCAGCATAGGCAGGCCAGTTCCGGCAAACACCACGTCACCGTCCCGTACCTCCCGGGCAGCAGATACTGCCAACAGGTCAATGGGTTTGTATTCACCCGGCTTGGCGTATTCGTTCTTGGCCGACATTTATCTCTTCCCCCTTTTCACCCGTGTTGAATAGCCCAGAGCTGCGTTGGCTCTCAATTTTTCCAACCGAGTAATTCCCAATTTCGCTAAGTACTCGTCGTGGTTCTTGACCCCGAATACCCACTCATCCGCCCACTTGTCAAAGCTTTCCTGGGACTTGGAAGCGGAATAGAACGCTCTTATGAAATCGGCGTCGACGTCATAGTACCCTTGAGAGCCCGTGGGATGCGCCGCCCAGGGAAGCTCGACCACGTAATCGACGGCATAACCGGTCGCGAGATTAAGCTTAGGTTCCTGACGCAGGTAACTGTCGGGTACTATCTCTTCTGCCAAAACGATTACCTTGTCCGCAGCCTTGATAGCCTCCGCATCGGTATAGGTCTGGGCATTGACGCGAACCGTTCCTTCGTCTCCTACCTGAGAAGCGTAGATGAGAGCCCAGTCGGGGTTAACCGCCGGCATCAGCAGTATTTCACCCATGTTGTAGAAGGGGTCATGAATAATGTCATACTTCTTCAGAGGAATCTTCGGATTGGAGCCGTCTCTCAGTCCGGCTCTACTCAGCATGTCGAATTCGGGGTTTAAAATGTCGGTGCCCATGCTGTGAGCAGTAGGCATGAAGGGAATTCCATATGCTCCGGCCAAAAGCCTGGCCACACACTGAGCGTGGCTGTAGTCCTCGGTAATGATTGACCCTTTCACCTGGCCAGCTGCTACCATCTCGCCCAACTTTCCATACAACTCGTGCCCGACCCAGCAGGATTCCCATATCTTCACGCATCCTGCCCCGGCCAGGACTTCAGTGTGGGTTCCACCGTTGACCTCGAAAAGATGCAGGTTCTTCTTGCCCTGGCGTGCCAGTTCGTAAACCAAAGCCATCGGCCGGCGCCAGATAGTGAACCCGCTGAAGGTCAACAGGTCGCCGTCCTTAATGAGACTGGCCGCCTCTTGCAGCGTAATTTTTTCCGGTTTACCCATTACTCTACCTCCTCCTCCTCAAATCTAAAAAACAAGTATGAAAATCCGTTACCCCTGTAAAGGGGTAACGGGATTTTCCACAACCACCACAACTAGAAACGACCGATAACGTGCCTGCCAATTATCATCCTTTGAATTTGGTTAGAGCCCTCGTAAATCTGGGTCACTTTCACGTCTCTCATCATGCGTTCGACCGGGAACTCTTTGCAGTAGCCGTACCCGCCCATCAACTGTACACAGTTGGTGCAAACTTCCATAGATGTGTCGGTAGCAAACTTCTTGGCCATAGAAGCTTCCTTGCTGTGGGGAAGCTTGTTGTCCTTCAGCCATGCTGCCCGGTATACCAGAAGCTGAGCCGCTTCCAGGGCAGTAGCCATATCGGCCACCATGAACTGCACACCCTGGTTTGCTGCTAAGGGACGGCCGAACTGCTTTCTTTCTTTTATATAATTAACTGTATATTCAAGAGCGCCCTCACCTATGCCAAGCCCCTGAGCCGCGATTGTTATACGCCCGCCGTCCAGCAATCCCATCGCCACTTCGAACCCATTATTGACCTCACCCAACACGTTTTCTTTTGGTACCTTGACATTGTCAAAGTAGAGCTCGCAGGTAGGAGATCCGTTCATGCCCATCTTCTCCACCGGCTTGCTGATGGTGAAGCCAGGAGTATCTTTCTCTATGATGAGGCATGTGATGCCTTTGCCAGGGGGCTGGGACGGATCGGTCTTTACGAATGTGCAATACGTAGTAGCATACCCGCCGTTGGTAATGAATATCTTGCTGCCGTTCACTATGAAATGGTCCCCGGCATCCTCTGCCCTACACCGAATAGAAGCCGCATCTGAACCGGCATTCGGCTCGGTGAGAGCGTACGCCCCTATAATTTCACCGGTGGCCAGCGCCCGGAGGTATTTTTGTTTTGCCTTCTCCGTGCCATAGAGATAAGTGCTCATGCAACCTAACCCGGTATGAACCGCCATTATGACCGCAGTAGATGCACAAGCCTTGGCTATCTCCTCGATAAACATGGCAAAGTCAAGATAGGTGCCGCCTGCTCCGCCCCACTCTTCCGGAATCGGTATCCCGGTAAGTCCCAGATCAGCTAGCTTCTTGAACGTCTCCATAGGGAACCGGTGCTCGCGGTCGATCTCGGCCGCGATCGGTTCTACTTCGTTTTTGACAAACTTGCGGACCATATCCCTTAACATTAAAGACTCTTCACTCAATTGAAAATGCAATATCCTCACCCCTTGCATTCAACTTCTTTGACAATCCTCCACCTACTTGCTGTAGTCGTAGATACCCTTGCCGGTCTTTCTGCCCAACCAGCCGGCCTGGACATACTGCTTCAACAGCGGGGACGGACGGTACTTCGGATCTCCATACCCTTGGTACATTACATTGAGAATAGCCAGTACCGTATCGAGACCAATCAAGTCAGCCAGAGCCAGCGGTCCCATAGGATGGTTCATCCCCAGTTTCATGATGTTGTCGATATTCTCGGCCGGGGCTACCCCTTCATACAGCTCCCACAAAGCCTCGTTAATCATTACCTGAAGAACCCGGTTCGATACAAACCCGGGTACATCTTTACACCAAACAGGTACTTTACCCATCTTTATTGAGGCCTCTTCTACAACCTGGTAGACTTCATCGGTAGTAGCCAGGCCCCGGATGATTTCGACCAGTTTCATGACCGGCACCGGGTTCATGAAGTGCATTCCGATAACCTTCTCTGGACGCTTGGTGCAAGCTGCAATCTGAGTTATCGGCAGAGATGAGGTGTTAGTAGCAAGAATGGTGTGCTCAGGGCAAATCCTGTCCAATTCGCTGAATATATTCTTCTTAATGTCGAAGTTCTCGACGACTGCTTCAATTACCAGGTCAGCATCTTTCGCGTCTTCGAGGCTTACCGATTTGCTGATACGCCCCAGGATGGCGTCCTTCTCTTCTGCGGTCCTCTTGCCTTTCTCCACATCCTTGGAAAGGTTCTTGGTAATTACTCCTAGCCCTTTTTCTACCAGTTCCATGGTAATGTCATACTGGACCACTTCATATCCTGCTTGCGCTGCAACCTGGGTGATGCCTCCACCCATCTGGCCAGCACCCACCACGAATATCTTTTTGACTTCCACCTTTATAACCCCCTCCATGCATTACCTTGAATCCCTTAAGGGCTCTACTGTCTACTCGACCTTGATCATCATCGCATCGCCCTGAGCTGCACCGCTGCAGATCCCGCATACTCCGAGTCCGCCGCCGCGCCGCTTGAGCTCGTAGGCCAGGGTCATCAGTATACGGCCGCCAGAGGCTCCGATGGGATGTCCGAAGGCTATGGCGCTGCCGTTGACGTTGACCTTCTCATCCAGCTCCTCGTCGGTCAGCCCGAGGATGGCTTTCCCACTGGTCAGAACTACTGCGGCAAAGGCTTCGTTGATCTCGATGAGGTCCATATCTTTGATCGACATGCCCTTCTCGTCTAACAACTTCTTAATCGACAGTCCGGGCACAGTAGCTATATACCTAGGCTCCTGCGAGACTTCAGCGTAACCCAATACGGTTGCCAGCGGCTTGATTCCCAGTTCCTCGGCTTTTTCTTTGGCCATCAGAACCAGCGCACTGGCCCCGTCATTGGTTCCCGGAGCGTTCCCTGCAGTTATGGTTCCCTGCGGGTCGAATACCGGAGGTAGTTTTGCGATGTCTTCATAGGTGCACCCAAATCGAGGCTGCTCGTCAGTGTCCACCACAACCGGCTTCTTTCCTGGTACCGTTACCGGTACGATCTCGTCCTTCAGCCTTCCCGCTTTAATAGCCGCTTCGGCCCGGTTCTGGCTGCGCACTGCCCAGCGGTCCTGAGGCTCGCGATCCAACCCGAACTCTCTTGCGACTTCCGACCCGTGAATAGCCATGTGCCGGTTGTAGAAAGCACACCACAAACCGTCCCATACCATCAAGTCGGTACAGTTCTTGTTCGGAACGCCCATCCGAGCCCCCCAGCGCATGTCGAACAGCCCGAACGGGATATTGGACATGCTCTCCATCCCACCACCGACAGCAATGTCTATATACCCGGCAGCGATCATCTTGTAGGCTAGCCCGCAGGTAATAATACCGGATGAACAGACTTTATTCACCGTGATGGAAGGTACCTCCACGGGAATTCCCGCCTTGATAGCCGCCTGCCGACCGGGAACCTGCCCACAGCCAGCTTGTACTACCTGACCATAGTAAACGTAATCGACCTGTTCCGGCTTTATGCCTGCCCGGTTGACGGCCTCTTTAATGGCGATGGCTCCCAACTCTACCGCCTTGAACGACTTTAAGGCGCCGCCGAATCTACCAAAAGGTGTTCTTGCTGCTCCTACGATGACAACCTCTCTCACGTTCCATTCCTCCCTTTCAAGTGTTGTAAACAGCTGCAAACTTATCGACCTCCTTCACCATCCCCCTTTCTGGGCTAAAACCCAAGCAATTCTTTTGGTCGAGGACAAACCCTGCCCTTCATCAGCAAAAAGGCCCCGCCAACAAAAGTGACGGGGCTCAAAGGCTCTCTAAATTCAGTCACAGTATCCACTTTTTGATCTATCCTGCGCGGCAAGTACGCCTATTTCAAGATAACCCTGCCTTTTAAAGGTCCCCCGAGGAGCTCAGCGGCTCTCAGCAAACTGAGGTCCAGAAGACCCCGGGGTAGGGAGGGTATCCCACAAACTACCACCAGGCTGTCCATTACACTTTAACGACTAGCGGTTTACTTCTTCTGGTCACTGCTCGAAACGGTCACTACCGGCTCTTCTTTTAAATAATTCTTGTAACCGCAACGGGGGCATTTGATTTCCAGTTCCTGGCATTCCCTGTACTTTCCTAACAGTTTATTGCACTTCTGGCACCTGAATTCTTTCAACCTGTCTTCACCCCTTCACCGCCACTCAATATAGAAGAACAGATTAGCCCCGTCAGGTCTACCTGGCGGGGCTCAGGGGCTCTCTTCCAGCTATCTCAATTCTATTAAGTTCTTCGCCTTCATCATTCCTCACGTCTCAAAGAAAAATGCCTCCGCGCCGTGTCGCCGTACAAGTCACGGCGCGGGCAACTAGTGAGGGAAGTAATTCGGAAAACTTACGTGACGCGTGCTTCCGATAGGAGCTTCCCGGCAACCGCTTTATTAAAGTGCAAGTTGCGTGCCACCCAAGCTGGAAAAGAAAAAACGTCCATAAACCCCGGTCAAATCCGACAAAGTCCTGAAAACAAAAAATGTGAAAGAGCAAATCCCCTCTTTCACATTTATTGTATAATTGCAACAATATATGGCTAAAACCGTGTGCCCTGCTGTTGCATATTTGCCGGGCACGTTGCGATACCGCAACTAATTCAGTTTATTTATCAGCCCGTATTTGGCAGCCTTTCTCACTATAGTCGAAGCATCGACTCTTAGTTTGCTAGCTATTTGCCTGGTTGTACGGTATTCAGCATAGGCTTTTTCTAATATCTGCCTTTCCACGCTCTCCACCGCGTCTTTTAAGGGAAGAATGCCCGAAACCCTTACTTCCGCGGCCCCCGTTGTTCCTCCACCAAACTGTGGTGGGAGATCTTCCACTTTCACTATGTCACCGCTACACGTGACCAGCAACCTTTCTACCAGGTTCTCCAATTCCCTTACATTGCCGGGCCAATCATACTTCATTAAAACCTCGATAGCTTCCGGAGAAAAACGCTTGTTCATCTCGTATTTTTGATTTATCAATTTTACAAAATGCACAACTAACAACGGAATCTCCTCTTTTCGCTCTCTCAGCGGCGGTACGTAAAGCGGTATCACGTTTAAACGGTAGTAAAGGTCTTCACGGAACTGCTTGTTTTGAACCATTTCCTCGAGATTGCGGTTTGTCCCCGCGAGAATCCTGGCGTCAACTCGTGTGGGCCGGGTGCTACCAACCCGCGTTACCTCTTTACTCTGCAACACCCGCAATAGTTTTACTTGGAGGTTCAAGGGCAGTTCTCCAATCTCATCTAAAAAAAGCGTGCCCCCATCTGCCATTTCAAAGTAACCGGCTTTTCCTTCTCGCCTGGCTCCTGTAAAAGCTCCAGCCTCATAACCGAAAAGTTCTGATTCCAATAAATGCTCAGGAATAGCGCCGCAGTTTACTTTGATAAAAGGTCCTTCTCGCCTTCGGCTATTGTTATGAATCGTCTCCGCTATCAACTCTTTCCCGGTCCCCGATTCTCCCGTGATTAACACGGTTGAGTCTACCTGTCCCACCCTTACCACCATTTCTATGAGCTTACGCATGGCAGCCGAACCGACAACCAACCTATCCGAACCCACGTACTGCAGCTTCAAAGTCTTCAGCTGGCTTTCATAGTGTTGGCTCAGACTGCGGGCCTGTTCCAGTTTCTGTTCAAGCCGGGTCAGTTCCGTCATATCCCTCACATTGTAGACAATCCTTGTGACCCGCCCGTCTTCATCGAACACCGGGCTGCCTGTCCACAGGATGGCCTTACCCTCGGGGGTTGTCTGCATCGAAGTACAAGGTTGGTCGGTACTGATCCCCAGGCTAGCAGCTTCTTGAGCAACTATGCCCTTTTTAACCAAAACTTCAATGTTCTGCCCCACCAAGGTTCCTGGTTCAAACCCGGTAATTCTTTCCAAAGCTTGGTTGGCCCGCAGAATGTAGCCGTTTCGATCAGTGATGAACAGCCCGTCAAACGAAGACTCGATAATAGCATTGAGTACTTCATTGAGATCCTTGACAAACTGTAGCTCCTGGGACACGGCCTCCAGTTCTGATACGTCCTGAAGCACGGCTACGGCGCCAATAAGGGTCTCGCCTTTCCAGATAGGCGTACGGTTAGAAATAAAACAACGGCCATTGAGCCATATTTTTTGAGCGGTTTGGGTTTTACCCTCTTTCAAGACCTCCAGTAACCCCGTGTTAGGTATGATTTCAGCTACGTGCCTACCCAGCGCCTCCTCGGCCGTAACCTGCAAAGCCTTCTCTGCCGCTTGGTTGATAAGCTTGATGATTCCCTTTTCATTAACAGCAATAATCACGTTATGAGTAGCGTTTATTACCGCTTTCAATTCGGTACTCATCCGGTAGTAAGAATCAAAAAAAGCCTCTAGGAAATCGGAATTAGTCACAATCCCTACAATTTCGTCTTCTCGTACTACTGGAATTCGTTTCACTGTAGTGCGGAAATACTGAGAAAGCTCGTCCCTCGGATGGCCAACCAAGACCCGTCTTGTCATCACCTCACTCACCGGAATAGACATGTCCTGCTCCTGGCTTACCAGCCTCAAGATATGGCTCTTGGTCAGCAACCCGATAACCCGGCGGCGTTCATCGACTACCGGCGCCCCATCTATTCCATGTTCGACAAAGACTTTGGCCGCCTCGGAAACAGGCATTTCGGGATGTAAGAGAACCGGGTTGGGAGTCATGATGTCCTCGAGCCTCAACTTAACCACCTCACCTTCCCCTCAGAACCTCTATCCCTTCAATCTGTCCGGTTCAGCATGAATGGTGCCTCGAGCCAGTGAAGCGAATATTCCCCCCACACAAGTAACCGCAAACAGCCCAAGTATCAACCTCATACTTAGCAAGAAAGGCCCGATCTCGGCGGCGTCTATTTTTACTTTCCCCATCACCGCACCGATGATGAGAGCCACCACTGTCATGCTGAAGCTTTGTCCTACCAACCTCATAGTACTCAGGGTCGACGAAGCTATGCCATACTGATGCGCTGGGACTGAGCTCATAACCGCGTTGTTGTTAGGGGAGGCAAAAAGCCCGAATCCCAATCCCATTACCACTAAAGTAATAGCGACATATATAAGAGAGGTGTCGGGGTTCACAAACTGGTACATGATAAGCCCTACCATAGTTAGAGCCATACCCCAAGTCGCCACTATCTGGGGTTCAACTTTATCTGACATCCGGCCCGAATATGGTGAAACTAAAGCCATGATAACAGGCTGTGAAAGCATGACCATCCCTGCCGCTTGAGCGCTTAGCCCTTTCACCATTTGCAGGTAAATCGATAACAAGAACGTTACCCCAGAGGTTGCCATGTAATTGATAAAAGCTGCCAGGTTGGAGAAGGCAAAGGAACGGTTTCGCAGTAACACTCTCAATTCGATCAAAGGCGATTCCGAGTTCAGCTCGCGGTAAACGAAAAGAGCCAGAAGCACTACCCCCAGCCCTAACAGCCATTTACCCATCGCCGCGGTCGCAATTATGGAAAGGCCGTACATCAATGCCACCAGCCCGGAAGTGTAAAAGGCAGCCCCAGCCAAGTCAAATCCAGTCATCTTTCCAGGAGCTACGTCCGTCTTGATCCTGGTTGCAGCCAGCAAGGCCATCAAAGTTAGGAAGGTGATAAAGAAAAAGATATAACGCCAACCCAAATAATGTGTGATAAATCCTCCCAGGACAGGTCCTACCGATACTCCTACGTACACTACTGCTGAGTTAATGCCCAAAAACTTGCCTCTCATTCCTGGGGGGGTAACGGCTGTGAGTATCGCCATCCCTGTGCTGAAAATCAAAGCTCCTCCCATCCCTTGCAACACCCGCATCGCCAGCAACAACGAAGACGTCCGGGCTAGCCCGCCCACTAAACCGGTCAACCCAAAAATAGCAATACCAGCCATAAAAATGGGTTTGCGCCCTTTTATATCTGCCATGCTTCCGACCGGTAATAACAAAGCCGCCGAAGCTAACATGAAACTGGTAGATATCCACGTCAAAGCAACTATGTTCGCCCCAATATCTTTACCTATTGCTGGAATAGCGATGTTTATGGCACTACCCGTAAAAGGGGTCAAAAAAGAAGTTATGCAGACAGCTATTAATGTGAATCGTTGCTCTTCAGTTAGCAACAAGCATCCCTCCATGTCTTGCCATAATCATTACGCCACAGTCTACCTTCAATTTAACCATCCTGCCCCACACCTGTCCAGCAAAGTTTCCCCAGGGTCGATGTTGCAAAGAGGTCCGGGGACAAGTATCCTCTAAAGTAGCTTAACCCGTTGGAAAGGAGGAATTCGATGCCGGAATGCATTATATGCCGGCGCAAGGTGCTTGTGGTCGACCAAAAAGGCCTCTGCGGCGAGTGCCGGGCCGCCGCTACTTTGGAAGTGGCAACCCGATTAGACACCATTTACCTTCATTACCGTACTGTACAAGGCTCCGACGATTTCGAGGAGTGTCTCAAAAGCTGTGACCTCATAATCAAAGAAGCCGAAGCCTTGCTGCCCTATGAAAAACTGGAAATAGAAGTAGCTCCCCCTCTCCCCTCTGAAATCATTGACATGATGAGGGAAATCAAGGATGACATCATCATGGAAGAAGCCGAGCGCCTGTTGCAATCCCTGGATGCAAACACTGCTGCGGACAGTAGCAGGCTGCCCATTCCCCCGCCCCCATGCGGTGAAGTGGCATTAAAGCTGCAAGAACTTAAAAGCATGATGTCTGCCCCATCGCGCCTGGCAGACATTGAACGAGAGTTCGAAGAGAAGTATCGAACATCTATCATGGACTGATTAGAATCACAGCAATGCCTGTTCCGGGAAATAAAGCCCGATCTGTTCCAACAGCCAGTCATGGATCAGCCCGTTGGTAGCTATTATGTGCCCGGTTTTCATGAATCCTTCTTTGCCCTTCCAGTCAGTGACTCTGCCGCCCGCTTCCCTGACAATTACGGTTCCTGCCGCGATATCCCACGGGCAAAGATTCAGTTCTAAAAAACCGTCGAAGCGGCCGCAAGCAGTCCAGCACAGGTCTAAGGCCGCGGATCCAGGCCTTCTCAAACCGTGAATACTAGGTATTATATGGGCAAAAAGCTGGAAATAGCTCTGCAAAAACCGGAAACTCCTGAAAGGGAACCCGGTGGTTAAGAGGCAATCGCCGGGCAAGTCATTCCTTGTAACCTGTATCCGCTCTCCATTTAAATATGCGCCCTTCCCTTTTTCAGCCACAAAAACCTCCCGGAAGTTGGGGTCATGAACCACGCCGCCCCAAAGGACTCCGTCTATCTCGTAGGCGATGCTTATACAATAGACGGGTACCCCGTGAATAAAGTTGGTCGTTCCGTCCAGCGGGTCTATATACCAGCAAACACCTGAGTGCTCATTTCCTTTCAACGTACCCCTCTCTTCGGCCAGAATAGCATCCTCGGCAAACATCCCCTTGATGGTTTGAACGATAGCCTCTTCCGCTCTTTCGTCTACATCGGTTACGAAATCGTTGATGCCCTTGGTTCGGATCAAATCCGGGCTAATATTTCCCTCGGCCCGCTTAATCACTTTAGCCGCTACCTCGGCAGCTTTTAAAGCTACAAGTGTTCTTTTGGAAAACTCCATATTCATCAGCCCCACTCCTTACCGTCCTGATAAATTAGCCACTAGTATAGACAGACTCTTATATCATCCGGCGATCTGGCGCCGTCATTACTCGAAAATGAAAATGTTGCCTGACAAGTGTTAGATGGACCTTCCAAGACTTCCCAAACGCTCCGAATTCCTAAAAGCTTTAACCAGTGTACATCAGCCCGGCACTCAGCTGACTGAAATTGTAACATGCCAGTAGGTTTCGAAAACGCTAGCCGCTGATCAAAGACTTGAGCTGAGTGCCAGGTCTGTGTCCATCTGTAGCTCGTTTACAGCAAAAAAGCCGGGATTCCGGCCCTTTATCTACTATTCAGATTGCTCCTACGCATATATATTAACCAGCTTCCCTGGCTCTTTATTCCCCTCAGATTTGGCTGGCCCGGTAACGGTCACAGTCTTCCCTCCGGCTACGTAGACCCGCCCGCATTCGGGGCAAGCTGCCGTATATAGCTGTACATACTGATATATGACTTCTTTACCCTCTCTGGCCGCCTCAGCCCGTTCCCGCTGCACGTGTTCGTTCTCATGGGCGGCCACCGCCACCCCGGCCACAGCTGGCGAAAGAGCGGTGGGCGCTTTCATCGAAACCCCAGGGTCGCTCGATTGATCCTGATACCTCCGGTTCTGGCAGGTCTTACATGGTATGATCCCCAATCGTTTAAGCTGCTTGTCAGTAACCCGGTCAACGGTAGGTTCGGTACTGCCCCGATTGTCTTTTCTAACCTCCTCGGGCAACCGGGTACCGCCCGCGTCCGTGGATCCTCCAGCTTCGAGGCGAGAATGAACAGGATTTGCACCTTGACTATCTTTAGCCTGTAGCCTCGTCATCAGGTTCCTCTGATTATGGTAAAAATCCCCCGAACCCGAATTTATTCTCATCGGAAACACGTACCTCTTCCCCGTGCCCAGCATCTACTTTGAATTCATTTTACCCCAATTACCTCGTGGTAAAAAGATTTCCATGATAAAAAAGCGGGCTTTCGCCCGCTTCCCTGGATTCAGGCAAGAACCGCTCAGAAAGTCAAAGCCTTGGGAGCACGAGTCAGTATTTCCATAGCAGCATACATGTTGGTGACCTCACCCACCTTGAGTTTATCTTTCAGCTGGTAGTAGTCCAGACACGTGCCACACGAAAGAATTTGAACTCCTTTGGCGGCCAGGGCTTGCAAGTGCTCCAGCACGGGCGAACCTTCGGTAGTCATAAATACCCCGCTGTTCATGAATATCAGATGGGAGATGCTGGACTCAAGCTCGGTCAGGGCGTAGAGAAAGCTCTTCATTAACACCTCGCCCAGCTCGTCTGCGCCGACTCCGAAACGGTTACTCTTGACCAGGATTGCTACCTGCCGCTCTTCCTCTCCTAGGGCGGTTTCCGACTGCTTGGCTTTAGTCATGTGAATATAGTACGTCCCTTCTCTATCCTCCACTTCCACCGCATACCCCTGGCTCTGGGCAAGTTTGCTCACATTTTCCAAAGCTGCTGTGTTGTCCACCAGTGTCGTGATACGTTCCGCTTCTCCCCTGTCCATAACCTTCTTGGTCAAAATGACCGGCTGGGGACAGGTTAACCCCCTGGCATCAACGATGTTTTCACCCTTCATCTCCTTGCCACACCCCCTAGTAATCCATTAGTATCGTTCTCTGGCAATCTCGTACACTGCCTTGATCGCAGTTTCTACGTCATCAACACTCGTAAAATACCCGAGGCTCATCCTAACCGCCCCCTTCTTCAGCGTTCCAACCGTCCCGTGAGCAAGAGGAGCGCAGTGGAGCCCGGATCTGGTCACTATTCCGTACTTCTGATCCAGGATTAGGCTGACTTCCCCGCAGTCGACGTTCTCGATGTTGAAAGGGACGACCGCCGTCCGGCTGGCGGCGTGCTCCGGTCCGTAAAGCTCAACTCCAGGTATCTCTTTCAATCCCGATATCAGCATCTCGGTCAATTTCTGTTCGTGTTCGCGGATACGCTCGAGGCCTTGGGACATCACGAAGTTGACTCCGGCCAAGAGGCCGGCTGTGCCTGGGGTATTTGGGGTCCCGCTTTCCAAAAGGTCCGGCATCATTTCCGGTTGTTCGAGAAACTCCGATTTTGACCCCGTCCCCCCTTCTTTCAAAGGAGTGATCAAAAGCCCGGGACGAACGTAAATCCCGCCAGTTCCCTGCGGTCCTAAAAGAGCCTTATGCCCGGTAAAACAAAGAATGTCGATGTTCTGCGCTTCAACGTCGATAGACAAGACCCCTGCCGTCTGAGCCGAATCGACCATAAAGATAATCCCGTTATCTTTAGCAATCCTCCCGATCTCGGCGATAGGCATTATTGTCCCTGTCAAATTAGAAGCGTGGAGAACACAGATCATCCGGGTATTTGGTTGTATGGCCTTCTTCACTTCCTCAGGATCCAGCAACCCGTCCGGATGGCAGGGAACCGCGGTCCATTCAACCCCCTTTTTCCGGAGTACGTGCAGGGGACGGGCTACTGCATTGTGCTCCATACTGGTAGTGATCACGTGGTCTCCCGGTTCCAGTATACCCTTGAGGCCTACGTTTAAGGCCTCGGTCACATTCAAAGTGAAGGCGATATGGGAGCTTTCCTTCACATTGAACAACTTGGCCAAGGCCTCCCTTGCCTCCATGAGCACCGACCCCGCGGCTAGGGTCTTGCTGCTGGCTCCCCGTCCCGGGTTGCCACCCTGATAGCGGTTGAAACGATCCACCGCCTCATAAACCGACTCGGGTTTAGGATACGAAGTGGCCGCGTTGTCGAGATAAATCACCCTCATCTCGTCCTGTCCTTTCCCTCCTCTTGCCCTGCAGCCACCAGGCCACATACAGCACTAACGCCTTGTACCCTTAGGAACTCCTGTATTTCCATTGTTTCCTCTTGGCTACAGGGACAATTCCTTCTACTTTAACTTGTACCGTTTCCGCTACCGCCTTCACCTCGTCTACCGCCTCGGCAGGGACTACCAGAGATATCCCACAGCAAGAACTGACTGCCCTCGGGGTAGGCGCTATAGTACAGCTGATCCCGTGTACCTGCAGTTTACGGTAAAGCCGCAGCCCTTCGTGATGGTTAGGAAAGAGCACGTACCAGTCAACCTCTTCCATAACATCCCCCTACTTCCTGAGCCTTTCCAAAAAAGCCTCCACCCTGGTCCGGAGCTGCTCGAAGTCCTGCTCGCTGTAATCGGTCTCTATATGCAGGTAAGGAATTCCTTGGGCGTCTAACGCCTGCTTCACCAAGTAGCTTTCAGTGGAATATAGCCCACAGAATTGGAGATTGTAGTCTATGATCCCGTCGACCCGGTATTCTTGGGCTAACCTCAAAATATCCTGGATCCGGTTAGAGTTGGGCGTAAAACAGGCGCAGTTTGTCTTCATATACCTTTCAGCCAGAGCTATAATCTGCCCGTCCAAGTCCCTGGGCTCCTCTTCGACCAAATGCTCAAAATACCTGGTGCCGGTGCAGGATTCTTCCACCACCACCGGAGCCCCGGCCGACTCGACCAGATGGTGCAGCTTCCAGTTGGGGATAGCCATAGGCGTACCGGTTATCATAATCCTGGGGGCTCCCGCTGGGAAAACCCCTTCACCCCGTTTCACGCGCTGTTCGAGTTCCTCACAGAGATTGTTGGTCATTTCTGTGAACCTGCTTGGATCATCGTAAAACGCGATCTCGGTAGCCAGCAGAGCGTCTTTACCGCTGATGGGCACCGGGTCGGCTTTCCTGGTTTCGTACAAGCGCTTCAAAGCCCTGCGTTTGTTGTTGAGCATAACAATGCTCTGGTGAAGCGCTTCAGGCGTAACCCGGTTACCGGTAAACTCCTCTACCACCTTTATAAAACCCTTGATTTCGTCGGCCCAGCGGCCGATGTCTTGGGGCCTTTTCATCTGCGGAACATCCATTACGTGGAACGGAACCTCGCCCGCCAGTATTTCCCACGCTTTCTTTTTGCCATCGCAGGTCGTTTCACCCACGTACATGTCTGCTATCCGGAAAAACGGACAGGTACGGTCAAGCCTGGCACCTACGGAGGCCTTGATTAGCGGGCAGGTGTTCACGGGGAGCACGCTTTCCCCTGCCGGTACCCAGAACTGCGAACCTCCGCACAAACCGGTAGCGATTCCCCCGGCCGCAAAAACCACCTCATCAGGTACGTAAACGCAAAAAGTGCCGAAGACTTTTCCTCCCCGGGCCTGGTGTTCCAGGAGCTCAGCCGGGCGCACCCCGTGGATCTCGGCTACCACGAAGTTGAAGTAATTCATCCCTTCCGGTCGTTTCTCCTGGGAAAGGTAAATCCCTCCAAAGGCATCGGGCAGGGCTTCGCACAACAAATCGTGCTTATCGACATTCATCCCCAGGTCTTCCCACATCTTGCGGTAATCAGCCATTTTAGTTCATCCTCCTTACCCCGTTAGTATAATATTAAAACCCGGACCACAGTTGCGAACTGTTTTGAACGGAATCGCCACGATTCTCGGTCAGAACTCCCTCCGGACCCCTCGCAGGCCCGTTTCGATATCACGAAAGCCACTGGGCCTTCCCCTCTACCTGGTCCCGGGCGATCAGGGCCGCTCCTACTGCTCCGGCCATCTGGCACTGCTCGGGAACCACCACCTCAGCCCCTAACTCCGCTTCCAGGCACAAACGCAAGTCCTCGTTTCGGGCTACCCCTCCTGTAAAGGTGATCCTATCGACGGGTCCCAAACGTTGTACCATGCTGGCTATACGTCGGGCAATAGACCGGTGCAGCCCGGCCACGATTTCCCCCTTGTCTTTTCCTGCTGCCAAAAGCCCTATGACCTCACTTTCAGCAAAGACGGCACACATGCTGCTCAGATTTACGGGTTTCTTGCCCCAAGCGAGATCGGCTAATTCGCTAACATCTGCTCCCAAAGCCGCCGCTGTAACCTGAAGAAATCGCCCGGTCCCAGCAGCGCACTTATCGTTCATAATGAAATCGAGGACCCTTCCTCGGTGATCGATTTTAATAACTTTACTGTCCTGTCCTCCCACATCTATCACAGCCGCGCTTCCTGGCACCATATGAGCAGCACCCCGAGCGTGGCATGTGATTTCTGTAACTGCTTTGTGAACGAACGACAAGGATATGCGCCCGTACCCGGTGCCCACTACAAAATCCACTTGCTTTTCGCTAACTCCCAGCTCAGCCATTAGCTCGCGAAAAGTCCTTAAACCTGCATCCCGTGGACTCCAACCTGTAGGCGCCAAGCGGCAGTAGGTTTTGTCTCCGTCGATTACCGCAACCTTTGTGGCTACGGAACCGACGTCGACTCCTGCTACCAACACAGGTACTTCCTCCTTTCTTCATCTTCATCGCAGCTTTCTAATGTCTCGCTCCAAATACGTAGCCACAGACCACCATGACACTTAAAGGTGTCACCACTAGAAAATTAAAATAGATGAGAACACTCCCCCTCGGCTCTATTTTCGGGGCAGACCCCCATGACATCTGGCGGCGTCACCACTAGAGAATGAAAACTTCGGGTTCTCCAGCGGTAACCTAGAAAATCTTCAATTAAGGAAAATCTGTGTTCATCTGTGACCATCTGTGCGCATCTGTGGCTAGTTTTCGGGGCAGATGTACACTGATGTTCCCAGATGAACACTGACACGAGTGACGGATTTGGCATCCTTTTGTTCTGGCTTATAACTTTTTGTTATCGATATGACGCCCGGACTTTTGCACAATTGTATCATAAGTCTTTCACTGGCGTCGATAGCTCGTTTTAGTTATAACTATGGGTTATGGTTTTGGCCACGCCTCGGCCCGCGCCTTTCCAAAATATGCTTCCAATCAAGCCTAGATAATCTACCGCTTGGTTCATTGGTATATAATTGAGAGAAAACGGTTGCAAAATTGCTACATGAAGGAGGAAACAGAACGGTGAGCATCGGTGTCACGCGCTACTTTATTGACGCGCACGCTCATATAATGACAGAGAAGAGAAATCGTGGTGGGCTGAGGTGGGCACACAGAATGATAAAAGATTTTCATTCCCCACAGGAAACAGATCCTGAAAAACTGTTATCCCACGCCACTTCTTGCGGAGCAGATTACCTGTTCAACCTGTTCTATCCGTTGCGGGCTGGCGAAACTCGAACCATTCACCAGTGGCAATACCAATTCGCCACTAAACATCCCGAAGTCATACCTTTCGCGTCGATTCACCCGGCGGATGAAGACAAAATCGGTATTCTAACCGAGGCCCTTGATGTCTTAGGTATGGCCGGCGTGAAGATCCATCCTTACGTGCAGGAGTTCGACCTCCTGGACCCGCGCATGGAGGAAGTCTACAGCTATATTGAAGCCCGCCAGTGCCCACTGCTTATCCACAGCGGGTTTGCCCGTTTTTACGGGCTTCCTTCCATGGTAGAGCAAGTAGATACTTTCCTAAAAAGATACCCGCGAATGAAAGTGGTCCTGGTCCACATGCTGTGGCCGGATCGAGAAATAGAGTTTTGCAAGGATTACCTGGAGGCTTATCCCAGTCTTTATCTGGATATCACAAACACCGCATGTTTGGTGCAGGAACACCCTGGCCAGTCTGAAATGCTCCGCTCCTTTATCGCCCGCTACAGTCACCGTATGCTGGCCGGAAGCGACTTCCCTATGAGTGCGGCTTATCCGGTTAGCTCGGTTTACCAAGCTATCTACAATGTCTGCCCTGACAGGGAAAGTGCTGAAAACGTGTGCTGGCGAACGGCCGTCCATCTGGTCGGGGCCGAGCGTTTCATTGGTCTCAACTTGACCTAACCCTTAATGCCAAAGCCACGGGCTACACATAAAGCCGCTTCAAACCGGGTTACGTGTCGGTACGGGTAGAACTGTCGATAAAGCAAAGTCCGCAGTCCGTCTAGCAATCCCCGGCTCCAGGCCTGCACTACTGCCGGACGGGCCCAGGATGGCGTACGCTTCAGGTCAGTGTAAGGCGGTTTTCCTCCGAATCCGGCTCCGAAGGCCCTGACCAGCATGGCTGCCATCTCGGCTCTCGTGACCGGCTGGTTAGGGCGAAGCGTACCGTCTGGATAACCCGCTACCAGTCCTCTTCTTACAGCTTCGGCCAGATCCTGGCGAGCCCAAGCAGGTACCTCTTTTTGATCTAGAAATTCCTTTGCCACAGCCGACCTCTCGCGCCCTCCTCCCGCTCTGACCAGTATCAGCAAGAACTCGAGCCGTGTTATTGGCTTGTTGGGGCGATAGGTCCCATCCGGGTACCCGGCTACCACTGAGCTTTCAGCTAATCTGGCTATGGACTCATTGTCCGGCTTTCCAGATATATCCGCAAAAGTTCTCGTCTCACCCCTTGATGGGCTAAAAGGCTCGATGCCAACCCTTAGAAAAGCCAGCCCCCCGTTTTTATCCAAGGTAACCAGTTCCACTTCACGTTCTCCCGAGTGGACAGCAAGCAAAGCACTGAATCTACCAGCCTGGTCTGCCTTCAGTCTGGTTCGGCTACCGTCTGCGCGGTAAACGTAGACCGCATAACCTGATGTTTGACCGTCTACCACCAGCACTCCGTTCAATTCCTTGACCGAAGCCATCAAGAACGGCTTCGATAGGCTTGACTTTACCTGCGCTGCCACCAGAGCTGCCAGTTTCTGTCCCGACCCCTGAAGAGATAAAGCTACCAGCCTCACCTCATCCCCTGAGACCAAATCCTGGGGTTCAATCCAGTAGCCACCTTTCGTGACCAGGCAGTTGTCCGCTATGAGGTAGCTGTTTCCCCCAACAGTTACGGTTTTCGGTGTTGCCTCCCGGTACGCGTCAAACCTACCGGTCGTGTCTTCTGCCACTTCAGCCACGTCCATCCTCAGCACCGTGTTCCGATTTCCATCGATCACAGCTCTTACCCAACTCCCAGGCTGAACTCCCGCCACATCGACCGGAAGATCCCACCTGAAAACCTGCGTTTCTTGATCCAGGTTCAGTTCGCGCATCACGTTGTCCTGACCAGTGAGGTACAGTTTCTTTTGTTTTTCTACCAGGTAAATGACCTGACCGTAAAGCACCTTTGAGTATGCTTCTAAGGCCAGAACCCGGTTGCTCTTAGGAACCAGCACCAGTTTGGCATAGTCTCCCAGTTTTACACCACTCAACTGGGTCTTTTCCCCGTCCCTGGTTACGGGAAGCCCGGGGAAACAAGAGTATTCCTTTCCAGTCTCCAGTATCAACTTCCCGGTGTCTGGATCAACTTGTGTCACCCGCCCCTGAACCACCTCTCGTTTTACCGCAACATACATAACATCTCCGCTAACAGGTGACACGTACAGTTCCACCGGCATGCCTGGCAGTAACCCTTCCAATCCCGAAGCCTGGGACGTCCCGTAAGGTCTATCGTTCAAGCCGGAATCCACGCACTCGTCCAGGAAGGTGACAAGCGTGTCCGTTCGAACCTTATAGGTCGTTGCTTCCTCCAGGAGCTTCAGCGTCCGTGACTCATAGTCTACCGCCTGCACCACTCCGGTTTCTTTCCGATAGCTGGCTTTGATCAGCCAAGCCCTTTGGGTGCTCGGATTTACCGTAGCCCACACCTCGATCCCCGCTGGAAGCTCGCTAGAAGACACCGATTCCCCATTCAGGGTGTAAACCCCTTCAATCTCCCGTTTGGCCCGATCATCTATTAGATATCCCCCCGCTCTAACCTGGGGGTTAACCTCCATCAACTGCTCACCTTGCGGACTAGATAAGACCTGAACCCCTCCTGCTTGGTACGTACGCCCGAATATGTATGCCCGCTCGGCCCCCAAGTAAACATCGCTTCCCGGCAAAACCCGCCCAGAAGTGAAGGGTACTGTTTCCCCGTTTACCACCATCACCGGCTGTCGAGCGTCCAGTGATACCGTCCCCAGACCTGCCAGCCGAAGAGAACCGTGGTCGCCCTCGATCAGAACATCACGTGCCGGCTGCTGCCCGTAGACCAGGGCGTAGTCTTGGAACAGTCCCCCGCTCCCTGTCGCTCCAACTCGCACGGACGCGGCCTTCACCCGTACCGTGTACTCACCAGTAACCGGGTGCTCAATCCGCACCTGCTCCACGTTATTGCTGTTGTCAGGTCCACTCAGCCCTAGAAAATGGTTCCCAGTGTAAACCTCGCCATCCGGTCCCTCAACTACAAGGTCGAGGTCGTTCACCAGGTTTCCTGCTCCCCCCTGCCCCACAGCATCTGTCCAAACCAAAGTAACTATCAAAGGAAGCTGTGGTTCACGCACCCGAACCTTCCAGGCCCTTTCCTGGCCAGTTGCCAGCCCCTGCCGGTCATCCTCGAACCGGGTAAGCTCTTCTTCCAGCATCAGTATCGTCTGAGCCAGGTCCAGAGTACCAAACCCCAACTTCATAACGTTTTGCTGGCTCGGGCGGCTACCGTCGATCAACAAGGCTTTGAGCAGAGCAGCCGAAGGGTTGGCTACCCCCTCCTTCTCTAAATACTCGGTCAACAAAGCGACCGCCCCGCCGGTGATAGCAGCCGCCATGCTGGTACCACCCATTCGGGTGTAATCCGGGTCAGCTGCAAAGTTGCTCTCGGTCAAACGGGAACAGGCAGAAATGACGGCCGAAGCCGGCACCATAAGGTCAGGCTTGATTCTCCCATCCGCAGTCGGGCCCCGGCTGGAAAACGAAGCGGGTTCTTCTGCGTCCCGGGCATCGGGCCCGAACGAAGGCCTAGGCGTTTGGGCAGCACCAACCACCAAGGCATTCTTGCTGTTGGCCTCTTCTGTTAAAGTTCCTTTACCAGGGCCGCTGTTGCCAGCCCCGAATACAGGCAGGAACTCGGGATAAGCCCGCACAAACGCATCTACCTGTTGCGCAGTCCGGCTGTATGTGTTGCCGCTCGTTCCCCACCCATTCACATGTACCCTTACCCCTGCCCGATAGGCAGCCAGAAACATTCCGGCAACATCCTGGGGAACCTGCAGCTTGCCTGAAGGGTCGAGCAGGGCTTGAAAATAAAGGCTGGCGTTCGGCGCGATACCTTTGTACTTACCGCCTGAAGCCTTGCCAGTCCCGGCAATGGTCGCTGCCATGTGAGTCCCGTGCCCAACCGGATCATCGGGTACCGCCCTGCCGGCCCAGGATCCCAGGGAAACTATCTTCGGTATTTCACCCGGTACGCTGGTGAGATCAGGGTGCATGTCGAGAAGGTTTCCTTTGTCAAGGCCACTGTCTGCCAAGCCCACGACCTGCCCGCGCCCGGTCAATCCTCCGGGCACCGCCAGGTCCCGGGCAGTGATGGGAGTGCACCCAATAAGATCGGCTGTGCGGTCGTTCAGAAAACTGACCTCGCGAGCCCTACTGCTAACCCAAACTGCCGGTACGTAAGCAGTATCTATGTAAAGTAAAAAACCGGAGAGCAAACAAGTGGATAAGACCAGAGCTATCAAAGAGCGTATCTTCTTCCACATACATTTCGTCTCCTCGAAGTCTAGATAGATCTTACCGCCGGAATTGACCCGGCTGCCAAGTCGCCAAAAGGCTTTCATGTGTATCAACACGTAAATGCGTGCTAGAATTTATTTAGTGAAAGTGAGTAACATGGACCATCAGAATATTACTCTTTCGTTGCCCAAGGAACTTCTTCGCCGGGTAAAACACCTTGCCGTAGAGCGAGATACGTCCGTGTCGGCTTTGCTTATCGAAGCACTGGAAGAAGCCGTTCTGGCCGGCGACAAGTACGACCGGGCAAGGGATAGGCAGCTGGCGCTAATGGAAAAAGGTCTTGATCTTGGCACCCAAGGCCTTATATCCTGGAAGAGGGACGAACTCCATGAAAGGTAGCCCTGAGCAACGGTACCAGTTACGAAGGAATAAAGGTCGTAAACCCTCTTGTATCTAACCCAAGTAAATCATAATATCTACTTGCGCCCGATGCTCACCAGATAATCTTTGATGCCCTGGGCAATGGCGGCCGCGGCCCTGAGCTGGATGGAGGTTTGAGCCAAAAGCGTTTCCTCCTCCGGATTAGTGATGAAGAGCGTTTCCACCAGCGCGCAAGGTATGGCTGTTTCCCGCAGAACCGCAAAATTCCCCTGCCGGACCCCCATATCACCGCGGGCTAACTCACTCAGAAGAGCCTTCTGGATAGACGAAGCCAGCAACCGCCGATCTCCTTCTTGGCTGTAAAGAACCTGGTTATCGGCAGGTGCGTAATAATAGGTTGATATCCCCTGCTTGTCCGGGCTAGTCGAGCCGTTGCAGTGAATAGACACGAATAAGTCAGCATCGGCGTTATTGGCCACCTGGCTCCTTTCTGCCAGGCTTAAATAGACATCGGCGGTGCGTGTGTAAGCCACGTCAATGCCGTCTAGAGACAAGATCCTCCCCACCTCAAGGGCAATAGGAAGATTGATGTCTTTTTCCTGAGTTCCGGCCGGGCCAATGGCACCGGGATCTTTTCCTCCGTGACCGGGGTCAAGCACGACCCGCACCTGGCCTGTCCTCCTAGCAGAAAGGTCAGCCTTTATGAAGACTTTCAGCTCCTTTCCTCCCTGGCTGGGCGTCACACCGAAAACCGGTTTACCTATAGTAGCGAAGGTCAATAGGGTGATGGGATACTGTTCCATTCTTTCTTCCACCTGTACCTGGGTGGCTCCTTTACCGTCCAACCCTATAACGTCGCCGACCGAGTTTTTGCGGATGCCTTTCAAAGTCAGCACAAAGTGCCCGCTTTCGCTTTTTGTCTCGTAGGCGGTGCCTACCGACAGGCTCACGGTAACTATCTGTATGTTACCTGCCACTATTTCGGTTATGCCAGTTAGTTCCCCTTCCACCACCGGTACGGTTTCAGAAGGCGATGGTTCCGGTTCCGGCTGAGGCTCGTAGCGCTCGCTGCCCCTGGAAGGAAGAGAGGCTTCAGGTTCCTGGGAGTTTGACGGCGCATTCGGTGTTGTCCCGCCGCTAGCCGAATTCGAAGGGGGATCTGCTGTCTGGTTTGTATTTTGGTTCATATTCGGAGTCGAACCGCTGGTAACCACCTGCACCAGCCAGCCGGCCACCCAGCCCTGGGCCCCGCTCTCGGTCTTAACCAGATACCAATCGGATGAACTCTTCAGCACCTGCACCGTATCGCCCTTTACCAGTTGTCCAACTTTGCTGTAGCTGGTACCGGGACCGGAGCGAAGGTTAACCACCTGCCCTGTAACCAAGGCCGCTTTGTTTTGAGTCCCCTGGGCAACCGAACCCTGCGTGCTGCTGGATCCGGTAGTTGCAACATTGTTCCTTATCTTGACGAGCGAGGAACTTATGTATCCGACAGGGATCCCTTGTCCGGTTATCTTATACCAATCGCCGCTTTTATCTACCACCGTAAGAACAGTCCCTTTGCTTACCTTTCCGACTACCTTATAAGAAGTGCCCGGCCCTTGGCGCAAATTGACCGTGCTTCCGGTCACTTCAACCGTGGTCGTTCCCGAACCGGTAGCTGAGACGGTGCTAGAGGACGTAGTCGAAACCACCGTCTGGGACTGACTAGTGGCTTTGACGGAGATGAGAGAAGAGGACACCCAACCGGTCTTGTTCCCGGCGAACCTTATCTGACACCAATCACCGGCCTGTTTTATCACCTCAACCTGAGCCCCTTTGGTAATGGCCCCTACCTTGGTATAGTTGGTTCCCGGCCCTGACCTGATATTTACCACCGAGCCGGTGATAGTTCCTGTAGCAGCCCAGGCGGCGCTCGCTACCACCAGAAAAGACAGCACAAAAGTCACCAATACCAATACTGAAATGAGACGCGCGGTTCTCGTATTAATCCGCCTCATTATGTAATAGCCCCCTTTCAGCCATGTTTAATGCGACAAACTGACCGCTATCCGTTGGTCCTACTGCTTCTTTTCGTAAACTTAGCTTCAGACGGGCGCCGGACCACCCAATCCAGCTTCTGAACACAAAATAGCGACTGTTACGTGCCTTTGCAACAAAAATGTCTCTGACTTGTTAATACGATCGTTTATCGTTAAAACTTACACTCATAGCTCATGTATTTTCCTGTTTCGACAAAATGTCCCTGGGTCCTTCCGGCAGCCACTGTAAAATTGTTCCGCAATCGCAAACTCGGCAACCCAGGTTAAACACAGTCGCAAGCGTCGGCATCCATAACCTCTTAATCCCATACCTACTCGGAAAAAACGCCGGTGCGGCAACGCGGAGTCATTGAGGTCTGAAGACGGTAGGAGTATCCATGGCTGGCAGTTACCATAAATACTTTAATCACCCCGGACTGAGGCGAAGTAAATCTCAGTTCCTCCACCAGGTTAGCCACGGGGTTAGAAGCAGCAGGAATAGTAGATGTCACGGTTTGATAAAAGTCCCGATATAGAACCCCGTTGTAATACCGGAATCCGAGCTTTTGCCCTGTGCTGTCCAGGAACACCACTTCGTCGTCGGTTAGTTTGACCACTTTCTGTGCTTGTATCAAGCTCCGGTATAGGTAGTCCGCCGCCACCCGGGCCTGGTCCTGAACCTCAGTCTGGTTATCAGAATTGTCAAAACCCCTGTACCCGGTTAGATAAAAGCTAACCCAGGCCAGCGCTATGACCCCAGTCAGGGCTAGGGCTACTAACAACTCTATTAAAGTTACTCCACTGCAACGAAAATCCGTCGCAGCGTCTGTTGAGGCCCATCCCGGACATAGCTTCACTGAGCAAACCCTCTCCCCCAAACAACGCTCATCAAATCGACCCGACGAAGCCTGCCCCTTGTCTCCCATGATACTTCGACCTCCACCCGGTAAAGGTCTAGAGCCTCGTCGTAATCATCTATCCTCACCTGAGCGGTCATTCCCTCCTGCTGGCCCTCTACCGCCAATCCTAGTTCTTCCCAATTCCCGCGTACCGGGCTGTAGGTGTCTTGGCTCAAGGCGGGAAGGTTTTCCGCAGATGCCTTGACCTGCTCCATGATCTCGGTAGCGTAAGCCGTCGCCCGGGACTGGTCAGCTGCCAAAACATTCCACGCAGAAGCACTTACCAAAGCCGCTGAAACGCTTACGGCAACCACCGCAATCAAGGCCAAAGCTGCCAACACCTCTATTAAGGTCATCCCCCTCATGTAAATTGTGCAAATTGGGGACGGTTCTTGATTTGCACTCTCGTTTTGCATTGCTCATCATTTTCCGTCACAGTTGTTGGGACAGGTAACCGTGTACCCGTTGGTAGCATCACCGGAAAGAGTATACGACTTCCCGTCTACTGGACATTTAAACTCGCCGCGTTGAAGGTATTTGGCACCTTGTAGAGTTGTTATAATGTTGTCCCCAGTAAGGGTAACCGGATTAGGTTCGTTGGCAGCATAGAGGTTGGCAGCGTCTTCTATGAGCTTAACGTTTGCCATGCAGGCCTTTTCCTTGGACAAATTAAGGGCTTTCACCACCTGGGGAGCAGCCAAACTTGCTAAAAGAGCCAATACCGCTACCACCGCCACCAGCTCTATCAGCGTGAAACCGTTTGGCTTAAGTCGTACCCGCCGGTGTTTCCTCTGATACTTTTCTCCTGCGTCCGTTTTTTCTCTTTTCATCCTTACCCGCTCCTTCCACTGTTTCAATTCAGCTTATGGATCGGCCCAGAATCCCTAAGCCGTACTTTTCGCGCCTTAACTTCCACCCTTCAAGACATCGTAAATTCGGGCCGCCCGTTTCTCACTTCACAACCGTGATCATCTCAAACACCGGGAGCAAAGTCCCGATTACCACCATGCCCACTATCCCGGCCATAAACAGGATGAGCGCCGGCTCGAACAGAGCAATCAGAGCGTCCACCGCTCGCCCGGTTTCTCCCTCATAGTACTCGGCCACCTTCACGAGCATCTGGTCTAGAGTCCCGGTTTCCTCACCCACGTTGACCATCTGTATCACCATCGGTTCAAAAACCCCGGCAAGGCCCAAAGACTGAGACATGCTGCTACCGTGTTCGATGCTGCGCACGACTGTCTCCATGCGGCTAGCTATCACCCGGTTACCCGCAGCCTGTCCCGCAATGGGCAAAGCAACCACCACAGGCACTCCGGAACCCGCCAGAAGCCCTAGAATTCTAGTAAACCGTGCCGAAGCTATCCTGGTGCTCAGCCTCCCAACTATGGGCAAACGCAGGTAAAAGTGGTCCCAGACCTGCCTGCCCCTCGGCGTCCCGCTCCAGGTTTTCAGTACCACCGCCACCAACAAAAACGAGGCGGCGAGCCCCCAGAAATGGTTACGGATCAGTCTCGTAAACCCTAACAACAACCGGGTAGCGGTCGGAAGGCTCACACCAGCTCCGTTGAAAACCGAGGCAAAAGCCGGGACCACAAAACTGGTCAGAAAAGCAACCACCGCCAAAGTAAGAATCGCTACTGTACAGGGGTAAATAAGGGCGTTCTTGATCCTCTGTTTTACTTCATGTTCCTTTTCTAAATGAGCAGCCAGCCTCTCCAAGACCTCATCCAATCTGCCCCCTGTCTCCCCCGCCTTTACCATCTGCACGTACAAGTCAGAAAAGATGCTCGGGTACTCCGCTAAAGCTTCCCATAACGGCAATCCCCGCCGCACGGACCGCATGATGCCAGTCGTAGCCTGGCGGAGGTGCCGGTTGCGAGCTTGCAACTGCAGCACCCGCAAACAATGGAGCAGAGGCAGTCCTGACTTTATCATAGTGGCAAATTGACGGGTAAACAGTACTATTTCCCCGCTCCTTACCAATTTTAAAGGCAGCCGCCGCCCCAGCCATTCCTCGGGATGGCGGATCTCCTTTAACTCCACTACGAATAACCCCTGGTAGGTCAGCTCTCTTATTGCTACGTCTTCGCTTTCTGCCTCAATTTGCCCGGTTACCTGTTTGCTTTGCCAGTTCCGGGCCCGAAATCGGTACGACTTCGCCACTTTTCTCACTCCGGTACAACTAAACGGCCTGATTGCCCTGGGTCTAGTCGAATTAACCCGTTCCTTCCTCTTCCTACACCGCCCAGTCCATTACGGTAATTCATTACGACACCAAACTTATCGTTCCTTTGTCGAAATTTCACGAAAAATCGACACGACAGAAATCTGCTCTAACAAGGCAAAAACCGTCCTCGAAAATCCAACGGCGCCGTGAGAGAAAACAGCTTTCATACTCCCCTCTCCCGGCAAATACAATTAACCAAGACGTTTCCGGAGTTGGTAAGATGAGAGTGTTATTCATACCCAAAATCTACCTGCAACTTTTCGGGCTGGTAGTCATCGTCGCATTAGTTACCGGAGTACTCTACCCCGCCTTGGGAACCAGCCTCATGCCGCGGCTGTCCCGTAACAACGAAGTATCGCTGGTCGCGGTTGGAGATGTGGTGGTAGGAAGACACGTGGCAGAAACCATGCAAACCTGGGGCCCCATTTATCCTTTCGCCAAGACAGCCAACATTCTAAGCAAAGGCGATATAACCTTTGCCAACCTGGAATCTCCGCTGGGATTGCCGAACAAAAACTATCCCCAGTATGGTCTGTTCAAACCAAACCCGTTGGCGATAGAGGGCCTGAGGCGAGCGGGCATTGACATCGTATCACTGGCTAACAACCACGCCTGTGATGGCGGAAAAGGGGCCCTATTAGACACCCTTACTAATCTCAAACAAAATCGCATCCTGTTCTGCGGGGCCGGAGCCAACCTTGCCGAAGCGAGGAAACCGGCCGTAATAAGCAGGAACGGACTGCGAGTAGCGTTCTTATCCTATTGTGATTTCTCATTCATCTGGAGTAAACAGCACTCCTTGTTCCGGGCTGATGCTGAGCCCGGAATAGCTCCGTTAGAAAAGAAATACCTAGTTGAAGACATTCCCAAAGCCCGCAAAATGGCAGACGTGGTGGTGGTTTCCCTGCACTTCGGTCAGGAATACATGGATTGCCCTACGCCATCTCAGGTAGAAGCCGCCCGGCTAGCAGTGGACAGCGGCGCCGACCTGGTGTTGGGACACCACCCCCACTGTCTTCAGGGAATAGAAAAATACAAGTCCGGTCTGATCTTCTATAGCCTGGGCAACTTTGTTTTCGACCTTAAACGGGAAAAAACCAAAACCAGCATGATAGTGAAATGCACCCTTACCCCCCGAGGAGTACCGAACTATGAATTACTTCCGGTTTATATCAGTAACTGCCAGCCAAGTTTGCTTGCTGGGCAGTGGAAAGGCTCGGTTCTCCAACGAATTGATGAACTCTCGAAGTGCGTACCGCCCGCTGCTTCCGCCAGCCCAGGTGATCAGTGAGGTGATCAGGGGGACGGTTCCTGCGATCACTCGTGATCGCAGGAACCGTCCCCTTGATCATCACCGTCCTTGTTTCCTCCTTCCGGATCTGTTAAAGTTCTCATAGAAATTGGTCGGAAGAGGAGATATTGAGATCGTGGGTTTTTTCGAAAGGACAGTTGGAGTAGCAAACGCCATGGTCCAGGCCACAAGCAAACAAGGCTGGATAACTATCGGCGTAGCTGGAACCCTCCTCATCGGGTTCTGGGTTCTGCGCAAGATCCTGACCCGCCTCATTACTGCTGTCTGCTACAAGATGGCCTCCCGAACCAAAACCAGCTTGGACAATCACCTAATCGAAGCATTTACCAAGCCCCTGGAGTGGTTTTTTGCCCTTCTGGGCCTCTACCTGGCCTTGAATTACCTTTCCTTGAAACCTCCGGCTGACGCTTTTATTTCCAACGTGTTTCGAACCGGTGTTATTCTCCTGATCAGCGCCGGTTTGTACAACTTCGCTGGCAGTTTCGAGGCCTTGAGCGAAGAATACGAAGAGCTGTTTGGGGCCAAGGTTGACAAGATACTGGTTCCTTTTCTCTCCAAGGTGCTCAAATTCGTCATAATCGCCCTGGCCGTAACCGTCATCGCCCAGGAATGGGACTATAAAATAGACGGGCTGATAGCCGGGCTGGGATTGGGCGGACTAGCAATCTCCCTGGCGGCAAAAGATGCTTTAGCCAACGTTTTCGGCGGAATCGTCATAATCACTGACAAACCCTTCTCCATCGGTGACTGGATCCAAACCCCCAGCGTCGAAGGCACAGTCGAAGACATAAGCTTTCGCAGCACCAAGGTCCGGACTTTCACGCAGGCCCTGGTGACAGTGCCCAATTCAACCCTGGCATCCGAACCAATAACCAACTGGTCCCGCATGGGTAAGCGGCGAGTCATGTTCAAGCTGGGGCTGACCTACGGCACCTCTCGTGCTCAGATCCAGGGGTTTGTTTCGGCTGTTGAAAGACTGCTCACATCCCACCCTGAGGTTGACCAAGAAACGATAGTGGTGCGCTTCGACGGTTTCGGAGAAAGCAGCCTCGACATCTTAATACAGTTCTTCGTGAAGCCAACGGCTTTGGCCGATTACGCTCGGGTAAGAGAGGACATCAACCTCGAAATAATGGCTCTTATGGAGGAACAAGGCCTTAGCGTGGCCTTCCCCAGCCGCAGCCTTTACTTTGAAACGCCGGCAACCGTTACTCCGATGCGGCCACCGGTGGCAGAAGCCGAACCCATCAAGAAAGATTAATAACCGGCAAGATAACGGGTTTCTACGTCGTAGTGTGTAAGCACTGAGCAGAACTATTCTGGTAAGGAGTGGTAGCAAGTGGGGATGATACTCGTCACCGGCGGAGCCGGCTACATAGGCAGCCACGTGGTCAAAGCTTTGGGCCAAGCCGGGTATGATGTGGTAGTATATGACAACCTTTCTACCGGCCACGAGTGGGCAGTGTTGTACGGAAAGCTAATCAGGGGCGATGTTCGAGATCAGGAGGCTTTAGACAAGGTCTTTAAACAGCACAGCATTGATGCCGTGATGCACTTCGCAGCCCACATCGTGGTCCCGGAATCGGTACGCCAGCCTCTGAAATACTACCTCAACAACGTAACCGGCAGCCTGAGCCTGCTGGAAGCGATGAAAAGAAACGGCCTGAGGAAGTTCATCTTCTCTTCCTCGGCCGCCGTCTACGGGATACCTGACAAAATCCCCATAACCGAAGAAAACCGGCTCGATCCCATAAATCCATACGGGCAAACCAAGGCCGTGGTCGAAAAGGTCCTGGCCGACATGGCCTATGCGCAAGACCTGGATTATGTCGCCCTGCGCTACTTCAACGTCGCCGGTGCTGATCCCCAGGCCCGCATCGGTGAAGGGAAAGAAGACGCGACCCACATCATAACGATGTGCGTAAGGACTGCTGCGGGACTGCGCCCCTGCCTGGAAATATTCGGCACTGACTACCCCACCCCTGACGGGACCTGTATAAGGGACTACATCCACGTAGACGACCTGGCCCAGGCTCATCTCCTGGCGCTGGAACACTTGCTCGCCGGAGGCAAAAGCCGGGTTTACAACTGCGGATACAGCCGGGGTTATTCGGTTCTCCAGGTGGTGGAAGCGGCCAAGAAAGTCACCGGCGTCGATTTTCCCGTCAAGTACTCTGGCCGTCGCGAAGGGGATCCCCCGGCCCTGGTAGCGGGTGCCACCAAACTCCAGGCCGAACTAGGCTTCACTCCTCGTTACGATAACTTGGACTACATAATCGAAACCGCCTGGCGCTGGGAACAAAAACGGATCCGCCTGGCTTTGAAATAAGACCTGATTAGCCCAGATTAACTTTATTTGGCCCCAGGGCTAAGCGAATACGAGCTTGAATAACGGACGAATAAACCGACAGGGGGTATATTTCCTGTCGGTTTATTAGCTCGTGTGGTAACCTTTGTCCATGAAAATTGCGGGCAAACATTATTGTAGTCACCGCGGTTTTCCTGTGGTGGAGGCAAAAACAATATGCTGCACGCAGGCTTATTCCTTTGAGACGCTTTCTTGTCGGCTTCATGGAATAGAGACTGCCTTAGTTCCCTCTCCTATTAAATCCTGCTCGCTCTGGCGCTCTTCCACGCTCCGGGAAACGCTGGCCTGTTCGAAGGTAGCCATTTTCCCTATCACTTGGGCAGCCCCTTCGATGATAGGCATAGCCAGGGCGGCACCCGTGCCTTCTCCCAGACGCAGGTCGAGGTCAAGTAACGGGCGCAGACCGAGGCGTCTCAGCATGTGCCTGTGCCCGGGCTCGCGCGAAACGTGTCCGGCAAACATGTAGTCCGCGCTAGCCGGCGCCAGTGCGTGGGCCAGAAGAGCGCCGGCCGTAGATATAAGCCCGTCTACGACGACCGGCACCCGGCAGTAAGCCGCCCCCAGGATCAGCCCGGCAATACCGCCGATTTCAAACCCGCCTACCTTAGCCAGCACATCCACCGCATCGTTTGGATCCGGCTTATTTATCTCGAGCGCTTTCTTGATGGCCTGGATTTTCTTGCTCAATCCAACATCATCCACTCCGGTGCCCCGACCCGTAATCTCAGCCACGGAAAGCCCCGAAAGAGCAGCCAGTATCGCGCTGCTCGGAGTCGTATTTCCTATACCCATATCCCCGGTGCCGAGAAGCTCCACTCCTTCTTCGACCAGATGGCACGCGATGCGGATTCCGGCCTCTAGGGATTGAACAGCCTGCTCTCTGGTCATGGCCGGTCCTTTGCACATATTTTTAGTCCCGTAGTCTACCTTGTACGAAAGGATCTTCCCCTGCTGCACGAGTTTGCCGAGATCCTGGGCCACCCCCATATCGACTACTATAACCCTGGCACCTGCTACCGAAGCCAGCACATTTATAGCCGCTCCTCCGGCTACAAAGTTGGCGACCATTTGCGGTGTCACTTCTTGAGGATAGGCGCTGACCCCTTCTTCCACCACCCCATGGTCTCCGGCCATGGTAACAATGGCTTTACGGCTAACGCTCGGTTTTAGGGTCTCTTTAATGGCCGCCAGGCGTTCGGCAATCACTAGAACTTCCCCCAGGCTCCCGCGGGGCATGGTCAAGTTGTCGATATGACTCCGCGCCTTTTGCCGCCATTCATCCTTCAACGGTTCGATGCCTTGAATAACCTTGTCCAGAGTTAAAACCACAGTAATTCCCCCTCCTTGGTTCTCGCCAATAGCGACCTTCCAACTGTCCTCAACATGAGTACCACTTCAGCCGTGTGTCCAGTACCTCTGCCAATGTGACATGCCACGACACAAACCCGGCCCGGCCCAAGCTATCAAAATACCCCCACTAACAAAATCATCTACCCCCTCCCCCTTAAACAAATCAGCCAAAATAAAAAAGTCCCCGGCTTAAGCCGAGAACTTTACCATCGTCCTCGAGCACGTCGTCTTCCTCACCGCGAGAAGACGAAGAGCTCATACCAGGCAGGTCTCCTGGCTCCCGGATCACCGCTGCCTGCGCCTTCCCATCGCCCTTCCCCGAGACGTCTCTCGGGTTGAGAAACAGTGGCCAATCGCAGGCTCGCTCCCCGGTCACAGTGGCGGGACCGCTCGGGCTTTTCACCCGATTCCCTATTATCCCCGACGGGGCACCTGGCTGAGATTGCTACTATGCTCTTTGATTTCAAATTGTACTGGTACCCGTTCCTCGTGTCAAGAACAAAGTCTTCTTTTCCTCCCGGCTCCCCAGTCCCTTTCTTTCCTTACCACAATTCTCAAGGTATTCCAAAACCCCCTATTGCCGTTTGTACGTTTATGGACTATATTGGTCTTAAAAGGAGGGATTTGTGATGTCAGGTCTGTCAGCCCAGGTAAAGGATCAACTCCGCTCCCGGCTTGGCAACAGGGTCTCTTTTGACGAACTGGAAAGAAGGCTCTACGCCCATGATATGGGGGTCATGCCCTCCATGGTGAAGCCCCTGGTGGGAAACCCTATTCCCGATGCAGTGGTGCAGCCAGTATCGGAACAGGAGTTGGTGGAACTGGTGCTTCTGGCTCGGGAACACAGCTTCAAACTGACCCCGCGCGGCAAAGCAACCTCCGGCTATGGAGGAGTTCTGCCGGTTAACGGCGGCCTGGTAGTGGAATTCAACCGCATGCACCGGATCCTCCGTGTCGACGCGGATAACAGAACCGCCACCGTAGAACCCGGAGTGGTGTGGAAAGACCTGGAATACCACCTCAACCAAGCCGGTCTTACCCTGGCCCTGTATCCCACCAGCTTCCCCTCTTCCACGGTCGGAGGCTGGCTGGCTCAAGGAGGAGCCGGTATCGGCAGCTACGAATTCGGGTATTTTAGGGAAAACGTGGTCAAAGCCCGCGTGGTTCTGCCTGATGGTACGGTCAAAGAATTTTCCGGGCCAGACCTGGATCTGGTAAGCGGCGCTAACGGCATCACCGGGTTCATCAGCCAGGTCACCATCAACGTCAAGCCCCTGCGACCTCTTTCCCTGAGCGCCGTGGCCTTCAACGAGGCTGAGGATCTGGGGCGTTTCTTGAACGGACTTTACGCGCGCCGGGTCCCCTTGTGGTCGGTTACCTTCATCAACCCCGACGCAGCCCGCATGAGGAACCGCTTACCCCTCCACCTGCACCACGGGCGTCCGGTGCAGGACCCGCACCGGGTAACCCTTCCCGAAAAGTACATCATCCTTATGGCCTGCACTGAAGAGAGGTGTGACCTGATTAAGCCCGAAGTATTGAGCCTGGCTTTTGGCTGTGGTGGCGAGCTCCTATCTGAGGAAATAGCCGAACACGAGTGGGCGACTCGTTTCGAACCCATGCGGGCCAAGCGCATTGCCCCTTCGCTCATTCCCAGCGAAGTCATCGTGCCGGTGGAAAAGATGGCCCAGGTGATACAAGAAACTACCAACGAAATCAAACACCCGTTTATTCTGGAAGGCTTTGCCGTCAACCGGCGGGAAGTAGTGCTTTTAGGCTTTATCCCCCACGATGAACGCCGCTTCAGCTTTAACCTGGCTTACGGCCTTTCCTTGACTGCCTTGAATACGGCCTTGAAGCACGGAGGCAGGCCGTACGCCACCGGCCTCTACTTCACCGGCTTTGCCCGGGAAGTCATGGGATCGGAAACGGTTGACCGCCTGCGACGGTTCAAGGAAGAGCATGACCCCGAGAGCTTAATGAACCCGGGTAAGGTCCTGGACGGAAGTTTTCTGTCCTCGGGTCTCAAGCTGGCCAGCCGCCTGGAGCCGCTGGTGAGGGTTTTCGGCAACCTGGCTCAAGCCAGCGAAACCCGGGAAGTGTTCGAAGAGCGCAAAGGTATTCCAGGAGACATCGTGTGGTACGCCTTTGCCTGCTCCCAGTGCGGGTACTGCATAGACCACTGCGACCAGTACTACGGCAGGGGCTGGGAATCGCAGTCGCCGCGCGGCAAGTGGAGTTTCCTTAAAATGTATCTGGAAGGCGAGGTCGAGTTTGACCAGCGGGCGGTGGATAACTTCCTGGCCTGCACCACCTGTGAAATGTGCAACCGGACCTGCCAGTTGGACCTACCCAACGAGTCTTCGTGGCTCAAGCTGAGGGGAATATTGGTCGACAAATGGAAGTTCCGCACCTTCCCCCCATTCGAGATCATGGCCAACACCATGCGCCAGCAGGGCAACATCTGGGGCAGCTATGCCCGGGACCGCGATGCCTGGATAACCGATGAACTCAAGCCCTTTATAAAAGAGAAAGCCGATTACGTGTTCTTCCCTGGCTGCACCTCGTCCTTTGTGGAGCAGGATGTAGCCCGCTCCACCGCTTATATTTTGCACCGGGCCGGCGTCGATTTTGCGTACATGGGCAAAGAGGAATGGTGCTGCGGCATACCGATGCTGGTGGCAGGCAGGTGGGAAGTCTTCGACGAGGTAGCCAGTCACAATATCGAGCTGGCCAAAAGAACAGGTGCGAAAAAGATTATAACCTGCTGCCCGGCCTGCTGGCTGGTATGGGAGGTTTACTACCGCCACTGGGCCGAGGAACACGGCATAGAATATCCGTTTGAAGCCATGCACTACGCCGACGTGTTAGCCGACAGGATCGACGCGGGCGAGTTCGTCATTCCCGGAGACATCGGGCGCAAGGTTACCTACCACGACCCCTGCCACATGGGGAGGGCCGGAGTCCGCTATGAAGGGCCGCGCACCCTGATCAACGCCCTGCCCGGCAGTAATTTCCGTGAGATGCGTTTCCACCGCGAGGACGCGCACTGCTGCGGGGGTGTTCTGACCCTGGTGGCCGACCCCGATGTAGCCGAAGAGATCGGAGCCATGAGAATACAAGAAGCACTTGACGCGGGAGCCGACACCTTGATCACCGCCTGCCCTTGCTGCCGGGTGCAGTTGAAGCGCTCGCGGGACAAGCGCGACCTGTCGGTAGAAATCACAGACCTGGCCGTCCTCACGGCCCGAGCCTTGGGCTACGATGTCCCCGCGTCGGACCCGGTCATCGCAGAGAAATGGGGCGTATTCGAAGCCATGATCCGGCTGATGACCCCTTGGGGTATGGCCGAGCTCATGGCTAAGATGCTGCCTGAAATGATCGAAGCTATGCCTGACTTTTACCGAGGCATGATGCACATGGTCAAAAAGGCACCGGATGCGGTTAAAGGACCTATGATAGCGATGATGAAGAGCCTTCTTCCTTCCCTTTTCCCATCGCTGATGCCGGAAGTGATGCCCAAAGTGCTGCCCCGGATGCTGGAGTTGGTTGGTGAAGCGGTTCCCTTGCCCGAGTACCTGGCCGAACAGATGCCGAACCTCATGCCCCCGGCGATGGACGTTCTGATGCCGCGGATGCTGCCCGAAATCATTCCCTACTTCCTGCCTCATCTCGAGGCCTACCTGAGAGCGTGACGGGATTACTCCCCCTTCACGCTTTCTCGTTCATCGGCTCAACGGTTACGGGAGGGGAGTAAAGAAGGAAAGCGGCGCGGGATAGATGCCGATGAGAACGGTGGCCACGAGGCACACCCAGAGGGTCAGGCCTGTGGCCGTTCCCGGGTTCAACCTGGTGACTGTCCCTGCCTCACCGATATACATGGCTTTAGCCACCGACAGGTAGTAGTAAACGGAAACCATGCTCATGACAAGGCCAACAAACGCCAGCCACAACCACCCTGCTTGCACCGCACCCGTGAACAGGTAAAATTTACCGACAAAGCCTGCCAGGGGAGGAATCCCGGCCAGGGACAAGAGACAAACCGTCATCACCGCCGCCATGAACGGCGAACGCTCGGCCAAGCCGTTCATGGCCTTGATCTCGGTGCTGCCGGCATCAACCTCAACAGCAGTCGCCACCGCAAAAGCGCCGACGTTGGCGAAGACGTAAATCATGGCATAGAAGGCCGCTCCTTTTAGCCCGTAATCGTTCATAGCCGCAAGTCCGGTCAGCATATACCCTGCCTGCGCGATACTGGAATACGCGAGCAGCCGCTTGATGTCAACCTGTACCAAGGCAATCAGATTGCCGACTACCATCGTCAAGCCGGCCAGTACAGCTACCACCAGCCGCCAGTCTACCGCCGTCTCAGGCAAGGCGGTCGTGAAAACCCTTAACATCGCGCCCAGGGCCGCCGCCTTCGATCCCACGGCCAAAAAAGCGGTTACGGTGATAGGCGAGCCCTGGTAAATGTCTGGAGCCCACATGTGAAACGGCACCAGGGCCAGTTTAAAGCCGAATCCGGCCAAGATAAACAGCACCCCTGCCGCCAGTACCGGTTGGGTAAGGAGATTCGCGGCGATCTCCGCAAGTACTGTACTGCCGGTCACGGCATACACGAGGCTTATACCGAAGAGCATGACCGCTGATGAAACCGCCCCCAGGATTAAGTATTTCAAACCCGCCTCTCCTGAACGCTTATCCCGAACACAATACGCTGCCAGAATGTAAAAACTTATGGTCATCAGTTCCATCCCCACATAAAGGGTGAGGAGTTCTCCGGCGGTCACCATGACCGTCATTCCCAGAAGCGCCAGGACCATAAGCCCGTAGAACTCGTCTGTGCGCCGCCCGAACCGGCGGGCATACAAGTCTGAGCTCAGAACCACCAGTATTCCCGCTATCAGGAACAGGGTCTTGAAAAAGGTGCTCCAGGCATCTAGATGGTATATACCACCGAACAGGACGGTATCCCCTCGATAAAGATGAAGCGTCATCGCCAGGATGGCTCCCAGGGCTACAGAGGTTATCACTCCCTGAACCCGCCTCGCCCTTACGGGAACCAACACTCCCCACCCCAGCAGTATCAAGCCCAAGACAACCAGACCGATCTCGGTTGACAGCAACTCTAGCGGAACCATCCTATCCCCCCTAACTGCAGCGGTCCGATGTGGGCCACGATGTCTCCCACTCCCAGGTTGATTATGTCCATCAAGCTAAACGGCGCCAGCCCACCGACGATAATGGCCGCTCCTAGAACCACCAAGGGCACCATCTCTACCCCTTTTAAGTCTTCCAAGTGAGACCATTCCTCTCGCAAAGGCCCGAAAAATATATTACCGAGAGCCCGCAAGACATAGAGGGCAGTGAGAATGATACCCGATACGGCCAGAACGGTGAACACCCGGTAAACCCCAAAACTCCCGACGAAAATCGTGAACTCTCCGATGAAGTTTACCAGGCCCGGCAGTCCCAGCGAAGCGAGCCCGGCCAACATGAACCCGAAAGCCAAGCGCGGCATCCGGTGGGCCAGGCCTCCGAAATCGTCAACGTTCCGGGTATGGCTCTTGTCGTAAAGGTTCCCGACCATGGCGAAGAAGAGCGCAGCCATAACCCCGTGGCCGAACATCATCATTACCGCTCCGTTCACGCTTACCAGGTTCAAGGCCGCCAAGCCCAGGAGCACGTAACCCATGTGGCTCACGCTGGAATAACCCACGATGTACTTCAGGTCTTTTTGGGCCAGGCAGATGAAGGCCGCGTATACCACGTTGCCAATAGCCAGGACGGCGATGAGGGGCGCGACGTAAGCTGCTCCCTGCGGCAGGAGCCAAATCCCGAACCGGATGAGAGCGTAACCCCCTATTTTTTTCAAAACCCCAGCATGAACCATGCTGACAGCAGTCGGAGCCCCAGCGTACCCGTCAGGTGACCAGGCGTGAAACGGGAACATGGAGAGCAGGGTTCCGAACCCGAAAGCCATCAGGGCAAAAACAAACACCTGAAACCCGACCGGAAAATCGAGAGCAGCCAGGGTCAAAACGTCCATACTCGGGTAACCCAAGATTTCACCGGACTTCACGAAAAGGGAAATCATGCCTACCAGGAGAAAAGCACTGCCCACGAGCAGGTAAATGGTCAGCTTCATCCCGGCGTATTCCTTCGTCACCCGCTTGCTGCTGCCGTACATGATGATGAGGAGGTAGATGGGTATTACCACCACCTCATAAAACAGGAAAAATATAAAGAGGTCAGTGGTTACAAAAGTACCCATTACCCCGGTTAAAAGGAGCAGAAAGAGGCTGAAAAACTCCTTTACCCTGTACGTTACCCGCCAGGAAGCGAAGACGGCGCTGAACCCGATCAGGGTTGTAAGAACCAGCATGGGAACGCTGATGCCGTCTACCCCTAGGGAATAGCTTACCCCCAGGTCAGGTATCCAGGGAACGTGCTCCACAAACTGAAAACCGCCCGTACCCCGGTCGTAGGTTCCCCACACCCACAAGGACAAAGCCATGCTCACCAGAGTCGCTACGGCAGCTATCGTTTTCGCAAGCTCTTCTTTCTCCCGCGGCACCAGCATTATGAGGATGGCCCCGGCTACCGGAGCCAGCAGTATAGTCGTCAATATCGGCCAACCGCTCACCTACCGCCCCTCCTTCTTCAACTTACAGCCGGGCCCAGCCGAAGACCAGCACCAGGCCGATCAAGGTTATGGCTCCGGCCAGCATGTACCCGGCATAAGTCTGCACCTGCCCGGTTTCGGTATAGCTCAAAACTCGTCCACCCTTTCCGGTCAGGGCCGCCACCCCGTTTACCAGGCCATTGACCACGTATATATCGATCCAGAACAAGAGCTTCCCCGTCCCGTCCACCAGGCACCTGGTAAGCCAGAGATAGATCTCATCGATGTAGTACTTGTTGGCGAGCAGCCGATACACTCCGGGCAGCCGTTCTTTCACCTGGTCTGGGTCGATCCAGCCTTTTTGGTACACAGCCCAGGCCAGGGCTATACCGGCCAAAGCCACCCCTGAAGATACTAACATGACCGCCAGCGAAGCCTCATGGTGGGGGGCTCCAGGGTACGTCACCCAGTGGGCAAAAGCGTTCCCCGCCGCGGGGGATCCCAAAAAGCCCGCGAAGATGCTAAAGAAAGCAAGTACGATAAGCGGCACCGTCATCACGGCTGGAGACTCGTGGGGATGACCTTCGGCATCTCTGCGACCGAAAAAGACCACGAACACCAGGCGGAACATGTAAAAAGCGGTCAGGAAGGCCACCAGGGTACCCAAGAGATACATCCCCGTGTATCCTTGAGCCCAGGCTGAAAGCAGTATCTCGTCTTTGCTCCAGAACCCTGACAGGGGCGGAATTCCGGCCAAGGCCAGGGCTCCTATGATAAACGTCCAGGTGGTTACAGGCAGTTTCTTACAAAGCCGCCCCATTTTCCATATGTCCTGTTCACCGGCCAAAGCATGGATGACACTGCCTGCCGCTAAAAACAGCAATCCTTTGAAGAAGGCATGGGTCATCAGGTGGAACATCCCCGCAGTCATGGCCCCTATACCCATAGCCATTACCATGTATCCCAACTGGCTCAAAGTAGAGTAGGCCAGGATGCGTTTGATATCGTTCTGCGCCACGGCTATGGTAGCGGCAAACAAGGCCGTGAACCCGCCTACGACCGCGATTACTGCCATGGTTTCCGGGCTAGCCTTGAATATGAAAAACGCCCTGGCGATCAAGTACACCCCGGCCGCAACCATAGTAGCCGCGTGGATAAGCGCGCTGACCGGTGTCGGGCCTTCCATCGCATCCGGAAGCCACACGTGCAGCGGGAACTGAGCCGATTTGCCAACTGGTCCTGCAAAGAGCAGCAGTGATATGACTATCAACACGGCAGTGTTGGTGTATCCGGCGATTTGCCCGGCCAACCCTTCGAAGTCCAGGGTGCCGAATACGATCTGCAAAAACAGGATGCCCAAGAGAAACCCGAAATCTCCGATGCGGTTGGTTATGAAAGCCTTTTTCGCCGCTTCCCTGGCCGAGACCCGCTCGAACCAGAAACCGATAAGTAAATAAGAAGCCAGTCCTACCAGTTCCCAGAACACGTAGATCTGGCCGAAGTTGCTCGACAGGACCAGTCCCAGCATGGCCCCGGCGAAAAGGGACTGGTAAGCGAAGTAACTGGCAAAACCCGGGTCACCGCGCATGTACCCGAGAGAATAGACCTGAACCAAGAAAGCCACTATGGTCACCACCAAGAGCATCACCGCGGCCAACCCGTCGATCATTACCCCCATGTCTACATGCAGACCGGGCATAGACAACCAGGGGACGGCCAGTTTGTAACTGAACCCCTCGCCCCTGGCCAAGACGTGAACCGCTACCGCCGCCGACAGGAGCAGAGATAAAGCGATAGCCGCAATCGAAACCGCAGCCGCTACCCGCGGCCACCGGTGGAAATAGAGCCCGATGACGGCAAAGGCCAAGACAGGGATAACCGCTATCAACCACGACCAGCCAAGGCTAGCTTCCAGCACCTGAACCACCTGCCTTACCACTTAAGTAGGTTGAATTCATCGAGGTTTACCGACCTTCTCTGGCGGAAAACGGCGATTATCAAAGCCAATCCCACCGCTACTTCGGCTGCTGCCACTACGATGACGAAGAGCGCGATAAGCTGGCCTATGGCCTCGTGCGGGGTTACGTACCGGTTGACGGCGATAAAGTTTACGTTGACGGCATTGAGCATGAGCTCCACCGACATTAAAACCGCCACCGCGTTTCTTTTAACCAAAACCCCATATGCCCCTATGCCGAACAGCAGAGTGCCCAACAAAAGGTAATGCTGAAGCCCTATCATTCCTCTCCCCCTTTGGCCAGTATAATGGCCCCAACTATTGCAACCAAGAGCAAAACGGCCGCTACCTCGAAAGCCACCACGTAGTCACCCAAGAGCAGCTTCGCCATCTGTCCCACCGGATCGGTTTCAACTGCCAACCCTTTCGCGGGAAAGCTCGTCTGCCAAACGGCTTTTGCCAAGGCGGCGGTCAAAAGCACGGCTATAGCCGCTCCCCACCAGCGGCTAACCGGATGGAATAAACTGGTCCGCCTGATATCGTCTTTGATGACCAGCATCACCGCAAAGATGACCAGGACCGAAACAGCGCCGGCATAAATCATAATCTGCACCAACCCCAGAAAGTCCGCTCCTAGAAGGAAGTACAATGCCGCCACCCCTAGAAACGAAGCTACGAGAAAAAAAGCTGCCCGGACGATATTGGATGAAAACACTACCCCGGCCGCCCCGGTCACGGTCACTACTGCCAGGATATAAAACGTTACTGCTTCCCACGTCACCGGCTTTCGCCCCCTGTCTCGCCCAAGCCTTGTTTCTTCGCCTGTTTGAGCAAGGCTTCCGCAACCTTGCGGGCCTTGTCTTCGTCTTCGGCCATCAGCTCCACCAGCTTATCCGCCCTCTGCGGCTGGTTCTGAAGAAATGCTGCCAGAATCGGGGCCTCCTCTTGGTTCTCGAGGTAACGGCCCAACACCTTGGCCGGGTTTTTGGCCAAGGCGGTTTTCAGGGCTTCCTTCTTTTTCTCCCGCTTGTCATCCGGACCAGGCGACTCGACCTCCTTCTCCCCCGTCCCCGTTACAGCTTTCGGGGGCTGGCTTTGGGACTCCATCGGGGCTGGTGTTTCCTTCCCTTCCACGGGCGCCGGACCCTGGTATACCACCTTTAACTGGTCCCGGCTGAAGGTCGCCCACTCGAACTCGTGGTTGAAATGAAGACATTGGGCCGGACAGTTCTCCACGCACAGGTTGCAGAACATGCAGTACTGGTGGTCAATCTCATAGCTGAGCAGCCTCTTCTTCTTCGCGGTTTCGTCCCGACCCTCTTCTAGGCTCAAAACCCCGTTGGGGCATGTCCGAACGCAGATGCCGCACACGATACATTTTTCCGGCTCTATGTACAGCCGCCCGCGAAAACGCGGGTACAGCTTAGGCCGCTCTTCCGGGTACTGCTCGGTCAGCTTGCGATCGAAGAAGTGTTTAAAGGTAACCTTCAATCCTTTCAAAAGACCGGTTCCGTAAACCCGCATCACCCAGCGACCCCCTTTGCCAGGTAGACCCCTACCCCGGTCAGCATGAGGTTGGCGAGGGTCACCGGTATCAGCACCTTCCAGTTAAAGGCCATGAGCTGGTCCATGCGGATGCGGGGGAAAGTCCACCTGATCCACATAAACACCAGCATCAACCCGTAGGTCTTGATCACGATCCAGAGCCAGGAGGGCAGCCCCGGCCCATGCCACCCGCCTAAAAACATGGTCGCAGCCAGAGCCGAAACCGCAAACAGGTTCGTGTACTCCGCCAGGAAGAACAAAGCCCAGCGCATACCGCTGTATTCGGTGTAAGCCCCGGCAGTCAGTTCCTGCTCCGCTTCCGGCATGTCGAAAGGAGCTCGGTTCAGCTCGGCGGTGGCAGCGATGAAATAGGTTATGAATGCTACCGGCTGCAGCAGTATGAACCAGACCTTCTCCTGAGCAGCCACGATATCCGAAAGGCGAAGCGACCCGGCTATCACCACCACGCCGAGAAGCGAAAGCACGAGGGGTATCTCATAGCTGATTATCTGGGCCACCGAGCGCATCGCTCCCAAAAGCGACCACTTGTTGTTGGACCCCCAACCCGCCATGAGGAGAGCGATGGTAGCCAGAGAACCGAGAGAAAGGAAATAGAACAGGCCTATGTTCAAGTCCACCACTTGCAGGCCGCGGCCGAACGGCAGCACTGCGTAAAGCATTACCGCCACGGTCATGAAAAGCACCGGCGCAAGCTTGAACAAAGGCCGGTCTGCCCTGGAGGGTACGATATCCTCCTTTGTAAGCAGCTTCAGGGCGTCGGCTACGGTCTGCAGGGTTCCGAAAGGCCCCACCCGGTTAGGTCCCAGCCGCAGCTGGATGAATCCCGAAACCCTACGCTCCAGCCACACTAAGACGATGACGTTCACGGTTATGATCCCCGCCAGGCAGGCAAACTGTACGAACAGCAACACGAGATCAGCAGCCTCTTGGCTTAAACCCCACCGCGTGAGCCAAGCCAGCAGTATATGCGCCGTGTCGACAAACAAGGTTTCTATCTGAGCCACCCCTACCCCTCCTACTCGTCCTCTTCTTCAGCGGTCAGCTTCTCCCAAAACCGGGTCCAAGGTAGCGATATTGGCAATAACGTCCTGTACCAGCCCGCCCTTCGAGATCAGGGGCAGAACCATCAGGTTCACGAAAGACGGGGCCCTTATATGCAGCCGGTAAGGTTTTTCTCCCCCATCGGCCACTATATAGTAGCCGAGTTCCCCTTTGGACGATTCGATCCGGTGGTACACCTCGCGCCCTTTTTCCACCTTCAAGACCCTGGGAACCTTGCCCCGAATATCGCCCCCGGGAAGTCCCCTCAGGGCCTGCTCTATGATGCGAGCGCTCTGTTTTATCTCTTCTACCCTCACCATCGTCCGGTCCCAGCAGTCGCCTTCGGTTCCCACCGGGATCTCGAATTCGAAACGCTCGTATATGCCGTAAGGCTCGGCCTTGCGAATATCGTAGGCCACGCCGCAGGCCCTCAAGTTGGGCCCGCTGGTGCCGTAGGCTATGGCATCTTGGGCTGAGAGCCGGCCCACACCTTTCAGCCGGGCCTGAAAAAGCTCGTTTCCGAAGAGCAGCCGGTCATATTCCTCCAGCATCTGCGGTAGGTCAGCGAGGAAACTTTTCACCGCTGGGAAAAACTCATCCGGCAGGTCCTCTGCCACTCCGCCCAGTCGCATGTAAGAAGCTATCAGCCGCTGCCCGCTAGTCATCTCGAACATGTCCATGATACGTTCCCGGTCCCGGAAACAGTAAATGAGCCCGGTGGTAGCCCCCAGGTCAATGGCCAGGCTGCCGATGTATAGAAAATGAGAGGCTATCCGCGAAAGCTCCGCCATAATCACCCGGATGTACTCCGCCCTTTCCGGGACCACGATGCCGGCCAGCTTTTCCACTGCCTGAACGTAGCCCAGGGTGGGCAGGTGGCTGGCCAGGTAATCCAGGCGCGATGTATAAGGTATGTACTGGCTGTAAGTGCGGCTTTCGGCTATCTTCTCAAACGAACGGTGTACGTAGCCCACGTGCACCGCCATGTCCACTACCAGTTCACCTTCCAGTACGGTTTCGGCGTGCAGTCCCCCATGGGTGCTCGGGTGTTGAGGACCTATATTTATGACCATTCTTTCGGCACTGAGCACTCTCATCACCTCTCAGCCGGAAAATCTTTGCGCAAGGGATGCCCTTCGAAACCCTCGGGCAGGAGTATCCTTCTCAGGTTGGGGTGCCCTTCAAAGCTTATGCCTAAGAGATCGAACACTTCCCTCTCCTGCCAGTCCGCAGCCGGCCACACCGACACCACCGAAGGCACAACCGGCTCTTCTCTCGAAACGCTGGTTTTAACCACGAGCCCGCGGTTTTCGGGCACCGCGTAGACATGATAAACCAGTTCGAACCTGTCCCGGTAATCAACTGCCGTGAGATTGGCCAGGTAATTAAACCCATGAATCTCTTTCAACCGTCTCATGAATGACAAAACCTGCGGGCAAATGACCCTTATAACAGTAAAACCCGCCCCCTCTTCTATCAGAACCTGGTCCCCGAACACCTGACTGATGTCTTCTACTACTTCCTTCAAAACCTTCATCCCTTATACCCCCGCCCAGACTGTCCGGATTCTACCTTTTTCTTGAGCTCCAAAAGCCCGTAAAACAAGGCCTCAGGCCGGGGCGGGCAACCGGGCACGTACACGTCGACCGGAAGAAAAGAATCACAACCGGGAAGAACGCTGTACCCGTCCTTGAACGGTCCCCCGCTGGTGGCGCAGTTGCCCATGGCCAGAACCCACTTCGGCTCCGGCATTTGGGCCCATACCCGCTCTACTACCGGCTTCATCTTCAAGGTAACCGGGCCGGCCACGATTAAAAGGTCGGCCTGGCGGGGCGAAGCGCGGAAGACTTCGTAGCCGTAACGGGCGATGTCAAACCGGGCCGCTCCGGCGGCCATCATCTCGATCGGACAGCAGTTGCAGCCGTAGGTCAAAGGCCAAAAAGAACGGGCACGTCCCCAGTTCCAGATCTTCTCGAGAGTAGTTACGATAATGTTCGGACCCGTGTCTAGTACCACCGCAGAGCCCCCTCCTTCCACGCGTACCAGAGCCCGGCAACCAGTATTATAATGAAAACGAGCATCTCGATCAAAGCGAACAAGCCGAGCCGGCCAAATTTTACCGCCCACGGCAAGAGAAACACGATTTCCACGTCGAACGCCAGAAATACCAGGGCATACAGGAAATAGTTAACCCGGAAACGCCCCCAAGTCGGGCCGATACTATCAACCCCACACTCGTAGGGAAGCAGCTTTTCGTCTCCTTTTTTTACTTTAGGCTTCCTGCGAAACACCCACGCCGCCGCTAGGGCCGCAATCGGAAAAGCCGCAGCCAGGAAAAAGAATACCCCCAAGGTCGCAGAATCAGACAACCTCCACTTCCCCCTTGCCCAAACGTCTGAATATTCTCGGTATCCCCGTTACTTTATCATCTACTACCGAGCGCAGCAAAGGCCAACAGATTGTAATTATAATTATAATGATCTCTTATGTAAGTCCTCATTGGCCATTATGATAACAAATACTATCATTACCTGCAAGCCGTTAAACTAATAATACATCACAACATTTCTAGGGTTATGTTTTGCGCGATCTCGTTTATTATCTGTTTATTATCTCAAGTTGTTTGTTTCTCTTTATCACTGCCCGGTAGGAACTGGACCGGGTGCGAAACACCGCCTGTCTAACTATCAGTTTAGCCATATACTCCCCCTTGCCTCTCCGGGAGCATTGGACAATGTCGTCGAGTTGAATACTAAGGTACCGGTCTCTCCGTTATGACGTATAGCGAATGCTCTTCATGCAGCTTCCGCGCCGCCTCGCGCAGGGCCTTCTCTTCCCCAGTTATCTACCATAGCCCAGGCTCTGTAGAGTTTCACTCCAACCACTCCCTTTGTTACGAAACGGCGAAAGAACCTATCATCCCTTCTGCTGCTGGCCATAACTCGTCGAACCCGTTTTCCTCAGCCGCGAAAGTGAGGGCATAAGCCCTGGTTCCCAGCAGAGTACACAATTGAACGACCTTTAGATTCACATACCCTTGTTTGCTGGTAAAAACTATCCGGCGGGCGGGCTGCCCAGCCAGCTCGGCTGCTTCTATGGTGTCCAGCCGGTAGGAAGGGATTATCTCTTTTTCCTTTTCGGTCATAGACTGCACGTACCGGTCCAGGTCAGTCTCCGTCCCCGACAACTCCTGCACGGTAATGTTGAAATTAGGCTGAAACATGCTGCTGCCTGCATCCTTGGGGGCCAGAAACATCACTATTACCCCTTTATCCCCTTCCTTCTTCTTCCACTCCCTGGGGTATTCCAGGCTTATCCCGTAAGCCCGGTTTTTGTAAGTTTTAGTCGAACCAGAAGTGAAGCCGGAAAACCCTACCACGAACACTCCTCCTTCGTCCCGAGGTATTCAAGTTTAGCACTTTCACATTATATATATCATACCGTGTTGGCGGCTTCGGGAAAACAGGCTTGCATAGACAAACCAGGGGGACGGTTCCTGCGGTTTATTTCAGGGTGCTAAGTCTCGGTTCCGGCTTCGCGGAGCTTGCTGGCCTCCGGGAACCTGCAGTCAGCAAAAGTCAACCAGAAGAACCGTCCCTATGGTTGATTTGACAAAATGCTCCAGTCTAGCTATCATAGTGGTTGGTTTGGAGGTGGGTATGATGGAATTCTGGTTGTCCATCGGCATATTTCTTGCTGCCTATGCCATGATCATGCTGGAGAAAGTACACCGCACCGTTATCGCTATGATCGGCGGTGTCATAGTGGTGTGGGCTGGGATACTGAGCCAGGAGAAGGCTTTTGCCTCGATCGATTGGAACACCATCGGCCTGCTCACCGGTATGATGATAATCGTAGGTATAACCCGGCAAAGCGGCCTGTTCGAATACCTGGCCATAAAATCTGCCAAACTGGCCAAAGGCGAACCGATCCCTATAATGGTCGCACTTGCTGTTTTCACAGCCGTGGCTTCGGCCTTTCTAGATAATGTTACTACGGTGCTCCTGGTAGTTCCCGTCACCTTTGCCATCGCCGACCGCTTGGAGGTGCCGGCATTTCCCATGGTCTTCGCCGAGATCATGGCATCCAACATCGGCGGCACCGCTACCCTGATCGGTGATCCCCCTAATATAATGATAGGAAGCGCCGCCGGTCTTGGTTTTGTAGACTTCCTAGCCAACGTGACTCTGCCGGCCGTTACTATCCTGGCCGTCACCCTAGGCATCTTGGTGCTTATGTTCCGCAAGCAGCTCCTGTCCTATCCCGAAAAAACGGCAAGCATTATGGCTGTTAACGACGAGGAATATATCAAAGACCGAGCCCTTATGAAAAGATCCCTGGTCGTCCTGGCGCTTACGATGCTGGGGTTTGTCCTGCACCAGGCCCTCCACCTGGAGTCGGCTACCATCGCCCTGACCGGGGCCGCCCTTTTGATGCTGTGGCCGACCGACAGCCCTGAAGAGGTTCTGTTGACTGTAGACTGGACCACAATATTTTTCTTTGCCGGGCTGTTTATAATGGTCGGGGGCATGGAGCACGCCGGAGTCATCGAAGCCATAGCCAAAAAATCTCTGGAACTGACGCACGGCCACCTGGTAGCAACGGGCCTGCTGGTGCTTTGGCTCTCAGCCGTAGCCTCCGCCTTCGTAGACAACATCCCCTTTACTGCGGCTATGATACCCTTACTGGAAACCGTTGGCAGCATAAGCCATATCCCGATGGAATCCGTGTGGTGGGCTCTGTCACTGGGCGCCTGCCTGGGGGGCAACGGAACCCTCATCGGGGCTTCAGCCAATGTCATCGTAGCCGGCATCTCCGCCAAATACGGCCGTCCCATCGGCTTCATCGAGTTTCTGAAACTCGGCTTTCCCTTGATGCTGCTGTCAATAGTCTTATCGAGCCTGTACCTCTACCTGTTTTACTGGCGATAGCATCCACAGGCCACAGATGAACACTGATTTTCATTAGACGCTGATTTACGCAGATATTCACGATGCTTGAAAAATGTCATCATAAACTGCGACTCTCCCCTTTTCGTAAGCAGATGCTACATCAGAAGAATCTATTCACAGCGAGAATATGATTCTCTATCAGAACAAAGCAACTGATTCCTAATATTAGGAAAACATCTGTGCCCTTCATTGATCATCTGTGTCCATCTGTGGCTGTTCCTTGATTTCTGCGTCAATCCGCGTCCAATCATCAATCAAAAACGCCCGTGGACAGGTAACGTTCGCCGGTGTCCGGAGCTATAGCCAGGATACGGTGACCACTGCCCAGGCGACCGGCTATTTCGAGGGCAGCCCATACCGCGGCTCCGGACGAAATCCCGACCAGCAGTCCTTCCTCGCGGGCCAGCCGCCGGGTGATCCGGTAGGCGTCCTCGTCACTCACCTGCACCACTTCATCCACCAGGCTCATGTCCAGCACCTCGGGAACAAAGCCAGGGCCAATCCCCTGGATAAGATGCAACCCAGGCTGACCCCCAGATAACACCGGCGAGTTCTTCGGCTCTACCGCAATGACCTTGAGTTCCGGCGTTCTCTCCTTGAGATAACGTGCAGTACCCGTAAGTGTCCCCCCAGTGCCGACTCCGGCCACGAAGTAATCCAGCCGTCCTTCCACCGCCTGCCAGATTTCGGGTCCGGTAGTGCGGTAGTGAATTTCCGGATTTGAGGGGTTGGCAAACTGGTTAGGCATGAACCAGCCGCGGTTTTCTCTCACCAGCTCTTCGGCTTTCCGCACCGCTCCGGCCATGCCCTGGTCCCCGGGCGTCAGTACCAGGTCGGCCCCGTAGGCTTTAAGCATCTGGCGCCGCTCGGCGCTCATGCTGTCGGGCATGACAATGACCAGGCGGTAACCCCGGGCTGCTGCTGCCACCGCCAGGCCGATGCCCGTGTTTCCGCTCGTAGGCTCAACTATCGTGCCTCCCGGCTTAATGAGCCCTTTGGCCTCGGCGTCCAGAATCATGGCAATCCCTATCCTGTCCTTGATGCTCCCTCCGGGATTGAAAAACTCTAGTTTCAAAAGCACCTCGGCCGCCTCCGGGCCAGCCAGCTTGTTCAGCCGCATGATCGGGGTTTTCCCTATCAGTTCCGTAACATTTCCTGCGATCACACACCATCTCCCTTTCTTCCCATAATCTACTGCCCGCAAACCAACATCCAGTGGTTTAGACGCTGATTAACGCAGAATATACGTACCTAACAGTCAATACAGGTGGGCCGCTTGTGCAATAACCGTGCACTGCGTCGGGTTGTGCGAATCTGAGGGTTCCGCCTTTAATTGAATATCTGCGGAAATCAGCATCAAAGCCCTTACGCGCGTAAACATCTGCGGTACTCTGCGTCTAATAAACATCAGTGTAAATCTGCGTTAATCAGTGTCTATCTGTGGCTACAAATACTTGTTTACCAAGTCGATCGCGCAGTACTCCCCACACATGGAACAGACCTCCTGGTCAAAGGGGTTACGTTCACGGCGAATCTGCCGCGCTTTCTCAGGGTCAAGCGCCAGCTCGAACTGCTTCCCCCAATCGAGTTCGCGCCGGGCCCGACCCATAGCCTCGTCGCGGGCCCAGGCTGCCTGCAGCCCCTTGGCGATGTCCGCCGCATGGGCGGCAATGCGCGAGGCCACGACCCCTTCTCTCACATCCTCACCCGTCGGCAGCCCCAGGTGCTCGGTCGGGGTGACGTAGCAGAGAAAATCGGCCCCTGCCCAAGCCGCCAGGGCCCCTCCGATAGCAGCAGCGATGTGATCATACCCCGCGGCTATGTCGGTCACGATAGGGCCGAGGACGTAAAAAGGAGCCCCGTGGCACAGCCGCTTCTGCAGCTGGATATTGGCCTGAACCTGGTTCAAAGGCACGTGTCCCGGCCCTTCCACCATAACCTGCACCCCGGCCTCGCGCGCCTTCAAGACCAACTCTCCCAGAACCATCAGTTCCTGCAGCTGGGCCCAATCGGTAGCATCTGCCAGGCACCCCGGCCGTAGCCCGTCTCCCAGGCTCAAGGTAACGTCGTGCTCGCGGCATATCTCTAACAGCCGGTCGAACTGGGCGTACAGCGGGTTCTCCTCTCCTCGGTGCAGCATCCAACCGGCCATTATCGCCCCGCCCCGGCTGACGATTCCGGCAAGGCGAGGGCGCTGCTTCAGTCCTTCGACTATTCTCCGGGTTACCCCGCAGTGCACGGTCATAAAGTCTACCCCGGCTATGGCCTGATCCTCGATGACCGCAAAAAGTTCCTCTGGCTCCATTTCTACTACCGGGCGAGACTTCTCTCTGGTCCTCACCGCCGCCTCGTACACCGGCACAGTACCCACTGGCACGTGACTGCGGCTAAGTATCTCGCGCAGGCAGATCTTAACATCCCCTCCAGTAGAGAGATCCATCACCGTATCCGCCCCCGCAGCTAAAGCTGCCTCCAGTTTTTCTACCTCAGCCTGCCAATCGGGAAACACAGGCGATGTGCCGATATTAGCATTCACTTTTGTGCGCAGGCCCAGTCCGATACCACAAGGCACCAAGCCCCGGTGGTTAGGATTGGCCGGTATAACCGCCAGCCCTCCAGCCACTCGCTGCCCCAGTACCTCAGGATGAATCCCCTCGGCCTTTGCTACCGATTCCATCTCTTGGGTTATCTTTCCCTGTCTAGCTTTTTCTAACTGCGTCACTTCAATTCCTCCAATCCTGCGTCCGTCTGCGTCTCAATTGTCTCAAATCCGCATCATCTCTATGAACCTCCGCACCTGGTCCCAGGGATCCGGGCTGTCCCAGACCGCCGAAATAACAGCAACTCCCGCTGCCCCGGCATTGAGAACTTCGCGCGCGTTTTCAGGCGTGATTCCCCCGATGGCTATCACCGGCACCGGAGAAAAGCTAGCCACTTGCCGCACCGTTTCCAGACCACAGGGAGGAGCCGCGTCCTGCTTGCTGGCCGTCGCGAATACCGGCCCCAACCCCAGGTAATCGGCTCCTGCCGCTATCGCCGCCCTGGCTTCCTCAACGGTACTCACCGATACCCCAACGATTTTGCCCGGGCCCACTATGGCTCGAGCGACCTCGGGCGGAATATCAGTCTGCCCCAAGTGCACGCCGTCAGCTCCCACGGCAACAGCCACATCTGCCCGGTCATTGACGATGAAGATCGCACCGTGTTCCCGGCAGGATCGGGCTACCCGTAGACCTACTTCTATCATCTCCCTGCTATCCTTTTCCTTTTCCCTCAGTTGAATGACTCGGGTTCCCATCCGTATGGCCTTTTCAGCCAGCTCTGCGTAGTCCTGCCCGCTACACCAAGGGCTCCCTATGATGAGATTTAAGACTGGCTCGCGTCCCGGCTCGGGCCTTTTTCTCCAATTCGCAAAAACCAGGCCGCGCAGCCGAGCCACCGTCCGGTCGGCCACTGTCCCCGGATAGAACAAAGCCGAGTGATTGACCGGCCCGGATCCTTTTCCCGGACTGTATGAATAGCGGAGCCCGGTAGTTACAAAATCCTTGGCCGCCTGGGCCGCTTCCCAAGGTTCCATCCCGTAGGCCAGAAACGAGGCCAGGGCTGCCGAATAAGTGCACCCGGTCCCGTGCGTGTTAGGAGTAGGAATATAAGGACCCTCCAGTTCTCGAAACTCCCGCCCGTCGAAGGCCAGGTCTAGACAACGTTCCCCTCGCTTTACCCCGGTAATGATCACGAACCGTGCTCCCATATCCCGTATAGCCCGGGCCGCCTGGTGCAGGTCCGCTTCCATACGGATGTTAGCCCCCCACAGGACCGACGCTTCATTCGGGTTAGGAGTTACGAGGTCCGCTGCCGGCATCATCAACTCGCGCATGGCCCGTTCCGCTTCCGGCAAGAGCAACCGGTGTCCGGTAGTGGAAACCATCACCGGATCCACAACTACATTTCTGACCCGGTGTTCCCTCAGCTTTCTAGCCACGGCCCGGATGATGCCCTCATCGTAAAGCATCCCCGTCTTGGCTGCCTCCACTTTTATATCAAGGAGCACGCTGTCCATCTGCTGTTCCACCAGAGCCGGGTCTATGCCACCCACGCCCTGAACTCCCAAGGTATTCTGAGCGGTAACCGCGGTGATCACACTCGTGCCGTAGACCCCTAAAGCCGCAAAAGTCTTGAGGTCCGCCTGTATCCCTGCACCTCCTCCCGAATCCGAACCGGCTATGGTAAGAACTTTGTGCACCTCGTCCGGTGTCATGGCCTCCACCTCTTTCCCCAAAAATAAACGAGCACTCCCCGAAGAGAGTGCGGTTGACCATCACCTGGTGATGTTCGTCCCCCGTTTCCCTCCGCTGGCATTACCCAGATCAGGTTCTAAGGGTTGGCATCATGCCTCTCAGCCTTGTCGGCACCCCCACCGGGTTAATCTCACGATGTGCTGCTGTTATTAATGATTATACCTTATAGGCTTATTTTCGCCACCGGTTTAAAGCGTCGGAAAGAAGCCACCCTCCAAAAGTTCTCGAAGCAAATTCCGGTACTGAAAATATGGACAAGGAATGTATTGGAGTCGCATTTTATAGAAATGACTGGTATGATAATGGTAGTTACAGAAACTAAGCAAAAGGAGGCGAACTGTATGGAATTGAAAGGATCGAAGACCGAAGCCAACCTCTGGGCAGCTTTTGCCGGTGAGTCCCAGGCCCGCAACAAATACACCTACTTCGCGAGCCAGGCCAAGAAAGAAGGACTGGAACAGATTGCCGGCATCTTCCTCGAAACCGCCGACAATGAAAAAGAGCACGCCAAGCGGTTGTTCAAATTCCTCGAAGGCATAGGCACTACTGCCCAAAACCTGGAGGAAGCGGCCAAAGGCGAAAACTACGAACATACCACCATGTACAAAGAGTTTGAGAAAATAGCCCGGGAAGAAGGCTTTGACGACATCGCCGATGTCTTCCGGGAAATAGCGGAAGTGGAAGAAGAGCACGAAAAGCGGTACCTGGCCCTGTTAAAGCGGCTTAAAGAAGGAACCCTGTTCCGCCGCGATGAGCCCATCCGCTGGCGCTGCCGCAACTGCGGGTATGTACACGAAGGTCCTGAGCCGCCTGAAGTCTGCCCGGCCTGCGCCCATCCCCGCGGTTACTATGAACCCGCCTGCGACAACTACTAGAAAGCGTGAAAGTGACCGGGAATTTTCCCGGTCACGCTTTTTCCTCATCGTTGACTTTCAAAAAGCAAGCCTCCGGGTAGCATCTCGCGAGATGATGAAAATTCGATTGCCCAGACGGTCGAGGGGCGTTAACCGGCCCGTTTCCAAAACTCCTTGCCTGTTTAACGCCCCTCGCCATAAGGTTTCACACATGTCCCCGAATCAGCAACCTAGTTGCTTTTGTCCTTCGATTTCAACTCCTTCCGCATGTACTCGACCACGTACTGGTCAACCTTCTGACTGAGCCTGTAAATCAGCTCCTTACGCGCGTTCATCCTGGCCGCATTATTGAGAAGTGTGCGCGCAAGTTCGATTCTTTCTTTCACGTCCAACCCTAATCCTCCCCAACTGGTATTTTGAACACGACAAGTTAGTCTCAAAGCAAGATTGTACATGAAATATATGCTTAGAGCAAATTCTATTTATGAGCTCCTTGCCTATTCAGATAGGCGCTCAAGTCCGTTAAAGTTATTTTGAGTACATTTTTGCGGAGATTGCGATGCAATTGGATTTGAAAGCTCTCGGTCGAAGAATAAGGGAACAAAGGCAGAAACTCGGGCTATCCCGCAGCCAACTGGCCGAAATCATCGGGGTTTCTGATTACTATGTCGGTCAGTTGGAGCGAGGTGAACGGGTAATGAGTCTTGCGGTGTTCATGAAGGTAGTTTTCTGTCTTCGCGTCTCTCCCGATTATTTGTTAACCGGGGCCCAAAACGACGATATCCTTTCTGTTAGCGACCCGGGCCACACGCACTACTTTGCTTCCAGCAAACCCGACCCCGAGCTCACGGAGCTCCTCGCCCGCTGTTCTTCCCAGGAACTCGAATTGATAAAAGAAATCGTCAAGCTACTCCTAGCCTACACCTCGGCTCAATCCCTGCGTTAGGCCCAGCCCCTGCACACGTCGACCCACCTCACGTTCCGCGAGTAGAGGTCGAGCTCCTCGCAGGTGAGCTCGATGGCCGAGTTGCTGCTGCCGCAGGCGGGAAAGACCGTATCAAACCGTTTGAGCGACACGTCGCAGAAAACAGGCACGTCCTGTTTCAGTCCAAACGGACAGACTCCGCCCACCGGGTGCCCGGTCAGGGCCAAGGCCTCGTCCGGGTTCAGCATGTGGGGTTTAAAGCCGAACTCCTGCTTGAATTTCTTGTTGTCTACCTTCGCATCACCCGCCGCTACTACCAGCAGAGCTCCTTCCCCGTTCTTAAAAGCCAGGGTCTTGGCAATCCGGGCCGGCTCTACTCCTACCGCCTTGGCAGCCAGCTCGACCGTAGCGCTCGAGGTGTCGAATTCCAAAATATCCTTCTCCCTATCCCACTGCCGAAGATACTCACGTACATCTTCAATCCCCATTTTTTCTACTCCTTTCCCCTTCCCTAACTCACGCAAACATTATACATCCCATCAACCACAGGGACGGTTCTTGTGGTTGATTCTAATGCCATTAGATGGTAAACTGAAACAGGGTGACTGCGATGCCGAGAACAAGCAGAAAGAAATCCGAGACGGGTATCTACCACCTCCTGCTCAGGGGCATCAACAAACAGACCATATTCGAAGAAGACCTAGACAAAAAGCGATTTCTGCAGGCACTAAAAGAATACAAGGCCAAGAGCGGATACAATCTCTACGCTTACTGCTTGATGGCCAACCACGTTCACCTGCTCGTCAAAGAAGGGCCGGAGGAGCTCGGAGTGGCCATGCGACGCATAGGAGCCAGCTACGTTTACTGGTATAACGTAAAATACGACCGGGTCGGGCACCTCTTTCAAGACAGGTACAGGAGCGAACCGGTCGAAGACGACAGGTACTTCCTGGCCGTGCTGAGGTACATTCACCAAAACCCGGTAAAAGCTGGCGTGGTCCCAGAGGTTAAAGCCTATCCATGGAGCAGCTACCACGAATACGTCAGCAAGCCCGACCTAGTCGACACAGAGTTCGTCCTCAGCCTTTTCGGTAAAAATCGAAAACAGGCCCTGTCTGATTTCCAGAGATTCCACACAGAAGACGAAACCGCCTCGTGCCTCGACGTGGAGGAGCGGCGCCGGATCAGCGATACTGAAGCCGCGAACATCATCAAAAGCGTCTGCAACATACCCCACTGTTCCGATCTGCAGAAGCTTGACCGGCAAAGCAGGAGCGATTACATCAAAATATTGAGAAAAAAAGGCTTATCCACCCGGCAAATATCTAGGCTCACAGGCCTGTGCCGAAATGTCATTGTCAAAGCATGACATCAACCACGGGGACGGTTCTTGCGGTTTATTTTTCTGGCGCATAATCAACCACAAGAACCGTCCCCGTGGTTTATTATGCCCGGTTGACTCGATAACGAGTATGGGCTTTCCGAGCGTCTTTTCCACATTTTTGAGCTTTTTTAAGACAAAAGCTAATCCCCCAGCATCGTTACGTGCCTTGATGGGCTCGCAGTAGTCCTGGCCGTCGGGCGTAACGAAACCGTAATATGAGAAATCACTGGCTACATCGACTCCCACATAAGGGCAGAGGTTGTTGGACATAAAAACACCTTCCCATTGATTAGTGAAGGAGTCCATTCCTAAAACAGGGTTTCACATCCTTGCGCGTAAAACGGGAATAATATCCCAACCAGCCCAAACGTACAAACCCCAGAAATGGAGGTAATAGTCATCGGTGAGGGCATAGGTTAAAACCAGCCCAGGGACGGTTACATCAACCTCCTTCGGTGTTAGTATTTGTATCTGGGCTGGTTAGAAATCAGCTATCTCTAATTTACAAGGGACGGTTCTTGCGGTTGATTTTTGCTCAGCCCAGGTAGATTGTAACCATCGCTTGAGTTACTAACAAAGCATAAAAATAAACCACAAGAACCGTCCCTGTGGTTTACTAGGATTTTTTAACGGGCAATAACACTGCGGCTACCAGGTCGCCGCTGCTGTCGACTACCCGTTGGTAAATCGGCTCCAGCGCTGCCGGGAAAGGCTTGTCCCCCTGCCAGAAAGGAAACGGTCCCGCCTGCCGCAGTAAAGCCACCGGCAAGACAGATCCCCCGTCTGCCGGGGCCGGTATGTCGGGTATCCCTTGGCCCTGCCAAAATAGGACGGGATCTGCCGGCAGGACCGCCTCAGCCGTCCGTGCTGATGCACCACTTTCTTCCCCCTCCTCCCCCGCCAAAGAGTCACCTTTCGGAACCGCCATGGCCTCGGTAAGAAAGGACCTAAATCGGTCGCGGTCCATGCCCCGCAGCTTAAAGATGAGGAACGGGTCGCGGTCGAACTCCTCTCCCAGCAGGTAGTAGACGGCTGCGATGTGCTTGCAAGGGTTTGACCAGTCCGGACACGAACAGTCAGTGTGCAGGTCGCGGGCCCTGGATGGAAAAAGAGAAAGGTTTGCTTTTGCAAAAACGGCCTCGATATCTTCCGGCATCTCGCCCGCCAGCAATCGGGCGGCGTAGATGGGCTGGGCGGCTAAATGCTTCGCCACCTTTTTCCATTCGGCTTCGCAAAAGGTGTGGATCTTTATTTCGACCTTGTAAGGCTTGACCCTGGACCCCTGTACCCTGGCCTCTACCTTACCGGGCTCAATCTCAACCGAAAGAACCTGGCCCCGCCGGGCGTAGCTGCGCCCGCGGCTCAGGCGGGCACCCAGCCGAAGGCTCTCCAAAACGGCGATCCACCGCCTGCTCCACCACTTTTTACCAAAAGAACCGCGCTGGGAAACCGCCTTAATGCCGCCCTGGACCTCCCGAGGCTGCGAAGGCGGATGATACCCCCCGTATCTGTTGCTTCTGCTCATCTGCGCTGCTATCCCCTTTCTAGTACAAAACGGCAGTCACAGTTTCTGTCATTCAATAACCGCGCCCGACCTCAGAGCCATCAATTCCTTCAACTCGCGGGTGGAAAGCTCAGTCAGCCAGTCTTCCCCGCTCCCTACCAGCCGTTGGGCCAGCTCCAGCTTGCCCTCAATCAGTTCATCGATCTTTTCCTCGATGGTTCCCTGACAAATGAATTTGTAAACCTGTACCTTTTGTGTCTGCCCGATGCGGAAGGCCCGATCGGTAGCCTGGTTCTCTACCGCCGGGTTCCACCAGCGGTCAAAGTGAAAGACGTGATTGGCCCCGGTCAGGTTAAGCCCGGTCCCCCCGGCTTTCAAGGTGAGAATGAAAAACGGCACCATCCGCTCGCTCTGAAACAGCTCAACCATGCGGTCGCGCTCCTTTTTGGGCACTCCTCCGTGCAGAAAAAGTACAGGTCGGCCAAACGTTTCTACCAGGTATTTCTGCAGCAAGGCTCCCATTTCCGCAAACTGAGTAAAGATGAGCGCCTTTTCCCCCTCTGCCAGTATCTCTTCTGCCATCTCGGTCAGGCGAATCAGCTTGCCCGAACGGTCAGGCAGGTCCGAGTTATCCTTGAGAAAGTGGGCCGGGTGGTTGCAGATCTGTTTTAGCTTGGACAGGGCAGCCAGAATCAACCCTTTCCGCTCAATACCGTCCGCTCGGTCCAATGCCTCCTCAATCTCCCGTACCACCGCCGCGTAGAGGGAAGCCTGCTCCCGGGTTAAGGGGCAAAAAACTTTCACCTCCATTTTATCGGGGAGATCGGAAATGACGTTTCGATCAGTCTTCAACCGCCGCAGTATAAAGGGCCCCGTCAACCGCTTCAAAGCCTGGGTAGCCTCTGGGTCCCGATTCACCTGGACAGGTACCAAAAACGTGCGCTTGAAGCGGGCCTGGCTTCCCAGCAACCCGGGATTCAGGAACTCCATCAAAGACCAGAGGTCTCCGACGTTGTTCTCCACCGGGGTCCCGGTCAGAGCGATGCGAAAGCCGGCGGGTAAGGCTCTGGCTGCGCGCGCCTGTCGGGTTTCTGGATTCTTTATGTTCTGGGCCTCGTCCAGGATCACACCGTCCCATTCCACCTGTTGAAACAAATCTCCCTCGCGGGCGAGCAGGGCGTAGCTAGTAACGACCATGGCATGGCTCCCGGCCGCTTTGGTGAAACGGCTTCCCCGCTTCCTCTCCGGCCCGTGGTGCACAAGAACAGCAAGGTCAGGAGTAAAGCGGGCCGCTTCCTTTTCCCAGTTGGCGATAACCGAGGTAGGACACACCAGAAGCACCGGCCTCCTCATGCCCTCTTCGTACCGGCGCTGAATCAGAGCCAGGGTCTGCACCGTCTTCCCCAGTCCCATGTCGTCGGCCAGACAAGCCCCGAGCCCCAGGCGGCTGAGAAACTCAAGCCAGGCGTACCCGCGTATCTGGTACGGGCGGAGCTTCCCTCTAAGACCCGGGGGCGGTTCGATTTCCTCGTAAGGTTCATCACCCTGAAGCCGGGCCAACACCTCCCCTACCCAGCCCGACGCATTCAGGCCGGCCAGCGGAAGGCTTTGAGGGGAGTTGACTGCGCCCAGAGCCAGGCGCACCGCATCCCCGACCGTGAGCTCCTTCTCCTCCATGCGCCGCCAGAATTCCACCGCCTCTTTCAACTTGACCGGGTCCGCTTCCACCCACCGCCCTCTCAGCTTGACCAGCGGCGACTTGAGGCGGGCCAATTCTTCCAGTTCCTGGCGAGAGATGACCTCGTCCCCCAGAGCCGCCTCCCATTCGAAGGCGATCACCTGCTCCAGGCCCAGCCGGGAACCGGAAGTGAAAGCCGGACTCTTTATCTTCCCCCGCACCGCCAGACGAGCCGTCACGTCCCTTTCCTGCCACCAGGACGGGAGCATAACACCGAATCCGGCTTGACTTAAAAGCGGTGCCTGTACGGTCAGAAACTCGTAAGCCTCGCTGCTGTTCAGGCTGAACCCGCTCGGGGCTGGGTTCCGAAGGCTGGCCTCTATGCGCGGCGACAGACCAGCCGCCTGTCCCAGAGCCGCAAGTAAGAACTCGGTCGCCGCACCCCAATCTATCCCCCGGGACAGCTTTGTTTTGCCCCTTCTGCTCCCCCAAACCTGGGCTACTGGAACCAGCAGGCTGAGGTCATCGCGGGCCTGCAGCAGGTAGCTGACCCTCCACTGTTCATCCCCCTTCCTCGTCTTACGGGTTCTTGCCGCCGAAGTCCGTTCACTACTGCTCTCATTATCATCACCGGCATCCGGCTCCTCCAAACGGAAACACAACCGAAACGGAGCAGTAGCCAGAGTATCTATCTTGCGCCGCCACTCATTCACCTGCCAGGCCAAACGCTCTGCTTCATGAGGTGCAACCTCCAGGCAGCCGTCGGGCGAAGCCAAAGACTTGAGCCACTGGTCGTGAAGACGGGCCCCGTCCTCGTTGGTTTTCTTCCGCCGCCCGCTCTTCTCAGACGATTGGTGCAAAACAGCCGCCTGCCTCCGGGCCATGGCATCCAACATAACCCGGATAAATTCATGGACAGCCGCCTTTGCTCCGTTCTGGGGCGGGACAGCATCTGCCGTCAGGCAAAAGCAAGCCCCCGGCAGCCCCCCGGCCAGGCAGTTCAAGTTCCTCAGGTCCTCATCGGCAAACACCGGATCCCAGACGGCGAAAAATCTGCTACCCTCTGGCTTGATCCCCGGCAGAAACCGCCCCCGGGCCGCCAGGGAAACCGCTACCCTGAAGGCCTGTATCCAGTACCCGATATCGCTCCCGACCACCACTCCGCGCACCGGTGCCGAGATCACCGAGGCAGCGACCAGCAAATCCTGTGCTTCCAGCACCGTCATTTCCAGAGCCGATACCGTCCAGGGCTTTATTTCAGCATCGGCACCGCTGCCGGCCGACCCCGAGATCAGGAGACTCGAAGCTACAGGTCCCTCAGGAATCGAAGGCAGCCAGGCCACCAGGTTCCTGCTGGCGGATTCCCCTCCCCGGAACTCGACTCCCAGCATTTGCAAAGCTTCCCGCAGCCGTTCCGGCGGCGCGTCGAAAGGTGAACGGGGTGGAACGCCTCTCGGGGCTCGGCCCCGGCGGCGCCCCAGCTTCCCGCTCTCCCCCGGCACTTCCCCCCAAACATACATCCTGCCGCCGATTATTCCCAAGTGAAGTACGATCATCAAAAAACACCACCTAAACCACAGGGACGGTTCTTCTGGTTTACTTCTGGGCAAAATAAGGCGCCGGAACCGTCCCCCCGGCTTCGTAGCAAAAATGGGCCCGCCAAAACCATGCCCGGGTCATATTCAAAGGTCGGCCATCGCTTCGCATCAACATCTCAATGGTCTATAGGACGTCCTTCAAGGTTATCTCGGTTGACGGAACTACCCTATCTCCTATATGTTTATGGTTCGGATATGTCTCGATGCCCTTATGATGAGGCGCGTTATCCCACCGCATGATGAGCACTCCATCTTTGTCTTGCCAATGATAGGAGTACGAATAATCCTCCTCCGCCACATACTGCCTAACAGAGAGGATCGTATTATTACGTAGACTAACACAAATCCTCACATAATAGAAATCCGGCCCCTGCCGGAAATCTTGGATCTCGTGTGAATGCATAGCCTGGGACTCATTCAGTAATTCTAATATCTCGAGCACCATCAATTTCTCCTATTGTTTTTCTAAGCCCTTCTAGGCTGCGCTGGTAAGCCTTCCATTCAAGATAATCATCCCATTTTTCATAATGTTCTTCTTCTTGTTTTACACGTGCCTCAAATTCTTCAAAGCCGCATCCATATTTTTGCTCGAAAAACCTTATGTGTTCCTTTACCAGAGCTATTTCGGATATAAGCTTCAACTTCTGATATTGTTTTTTTTCACTTTTCGATACTTCGATCGCTCCCACGCTGCCACCTCTTTTTCCCATGCCATCGATCCATACTTTACTTTGTATTATATCATCTGCGGCATTCTTAAGCATTTGGTGTTCTACAAATCCGTTATAACTGCAATAATCAAGAACGCTTACCGAACAAACCTACTCAGTTCCCCCGCTTATCTGCATAATGGCATCAACCTCCTTTTTATCCATTTTGCCCAACTCCCGGTAAAGTCGTTCTTCTTCCTGGCGGTCTAGCTTCAGGTAGCTCTCGAAAAAAGCAACCAACAGCTCCCTTCGCGCCAGGACATAAACCACAGGGACGGTTCTTGCGGTTTACTTCTTTGATAGAAAATAAACCACAAGAACCGTCCCCCTAGTTGTAGTTGTAGTTGTATCGTATGGCAAAAATCAACCGCAAGAACCGTCCCCGTGGTACTCTTTCTATGACGGCGGGAACTTCTATGCGAATCAGAACCTGCGGGTGGGGCGGTATTTCGGGCAGGCAGTTGTGGCCGCGGTTAAAGAAGGGAAATTGCTGTACCACGATGCTTACCAGCTAACAGGGCTTTACGGGAAAACCTTTGAACGATTCGCAGAGTCGCTACAATTGGGAGAGAGACTATGACACGGGAACCTCGTTACGTATTAGATTCCGACGTGTTTATTCAGGCGTCGCGTTCTTAATGCGTTCGATGTAGTCCCGTCCTTTTGGGAAGCGTTAACGGCTCGGGGTGAGGTTGGTTGGATTTGAGACACCGTGATCGTGACAAAGAGCCAAACGGTGGGATTTTATGAGTCATAAGAAGGCGTCCTTGATAGGGTGAGCGAACAGGCGGAGGTCGTCGATGTTGTTTTGGACCATGATGCTCACCCGTCGGTAAGTTATTGCTGCAAGCACTTACTAGGTTTACAATGGTCTTGGGAACAAACTACATAGAGGGTGTAGCATGGAAGAAGATACATGCCAGCCGAGTTGAGATTGTGTTTAGCCCAAGCCTGAGCCTTTCCTAAAACGGAAAGTCCAGCTTTTACTATTCCAGGATTCAAACTGAGTTCGTCATCATTGTGCGTTTGACCCTTTGTCTTTGTCAATGATTCCCCTAAGTGTCTGCAAGCTGGGCTTGCGTAGGCACGTTGTCCCACCGCATGATGAGCGCTTCATAGGCCGCACAAGCCCCCGCTTCCGACCCACAGCTACCTTTGTCTTGCCAATAACAGAAGCTAAGAACGGTATTGTCCCCCGTGGTACCGGTAACTTCCCCGAGTCGGATTGACTTGTGGTCTGATTTTAAATATACTTGCATTAGATATATTTCTTGCAATACTTTCTGATAGAAAGAGAGGATAGTTTATGCTTCGCATTCCGGCTTTGCGGGGAGAAATGGGGGGCATCCAGTACTACCTCACCGTGTGGGGACTGGGAGAGGCCGCCCGCAACATAACCTATTCCGAAGAACTGGAAAAACGGCAAGAAGCTGAGATACCGGCCGACCTCCGGGCCCAGCGCAAGATCAACTGGCCCCGCGTGCGTCGGGAGGTAGTGCCTTACCTCCTACAAGTGCCGGACCATTTCTTCAGCTCTCTCACCGTGGAAGTGGTATACCCTGCCCATGCCAAATCCGAAATAACCTTTGAACCGGTGAACGGGGAATGGGGTTACGTTATCCTGGACGGCACCGAGGAACTGCGTACTTTAGACGGGCAACACCGGTTGGTAGCCATCAAAGAAGCGCTGAAGGAGAGCCCGGGCCTTGCAGCCGAAAAGATATCGGTCATCCTCGTCCCCCATCGCGGGCTGAAGAAGTCCCAGCAACTGTTCAGCGACCTCAACCGCAACGCGAAACCTACTACCAAAACCTTGAACATCCTCTTCGAGTGGCGCGGTCTATTTGAACAGGCCGCCAAAGAAGCCATGAATCGCTCGTCACTGCTCGCCAGCCGGGTGGAACTCGAGCACAATTCCCTAGCCCAAAAATCGAAAAAAATAATCACTTTAGGAGTTCTTTACGAAATGAGCAAAGAAATCCTCAAAGACCGCAACGGCTACTACGATTCGGAAATGGCCGATATTCCTCCCGAACTCGTTTCCCGGGCCGCCGGTGAGCTGGTGCAGGTCTTCGACGAGGTCCTGCTTCCTTCGCTGCCCGAGATCGAGAAAGTGGTAGCGGGAAAGATGATGCCATTCGAACACCGCTCCCGCTACATCGCCATGCACAGCGTGGGCTGGCAGGCGTTGGCAGGAGCCATCCGGGCCGCCATCGAGCAGCGTCCCCAGGATTGGAAGCAGCTGTGCCGGGAAAAATTCAGCCGCCTCGACTGGGGCCTTAGCAACCCGGCCTGGGAAGGATCGGCCATGGCGGGCGGGCTGGTCGCCAACCGCGCTCCCGCCATCCGCTATCTCGTAGCCCAGCTCAAGGAATACTTGGGACTGGAGCTAACCCCAGCCGAGACCGAGTACTTCACCACCCGTAAGCCGTTCCCGATAAGGAAACTGAAGGAAATCGGCAGCTGAGCAAGCCCATCCCCTGCCGCGCCGCATGACTGCGCTGAATACCCTTTCTACGCGCGGCTGTTTGCAAACGGCAGAGTACTCATCACTACGGTACAAATATGGAAAAGGACAAACGATATCGCGTAGACTTTGAAGTAAAGAGCCGCCGCCAGTATTTTGACATGCAGCATTTCTACCGTTTGCAGAAAGCGGCTCTATTTAAAAAGTTGGGTAAGTACGATGGTTGATCAAATGCTTGTCGAAGAAAAGCTAAAACTCCTGGCCGAGTACATTTCGGATTTATGAAATAATATCGATGATCTTCGCCTCTTCGCCTGCTTAATCAAGGATGCCTTCTTATGACCTATCAACAGACCGCAGCCTCCGAAGATCACCCGCAACCTATTCCATGACACGTCGCCTTACTGTATGTCCCGCTTAATTCACCGATCCCGTGCTTGGCCTTCGCTGAAGTAACCCCACGCCCTTGTCCACCAAGGCCACAAACTCCCTCACTCTCAAAAACCAGGCCGCTACCCCGAACACGAAAAGCCCGGCACTTCCGGCCACCGTCACCCGGATGAAAGCCCCTACCGTGCCCTTACCGACTATGCCCGCCAGCACCGCATCACAGGCCGAGGCGGCAAGGCCACAAACAGCGGCGGCCACGACCGTCAGGCCAACGTCACGGCCGATGCCCGAAAACGACACTTGACCGCCACTCGCCCGACTCAACCGCCAGCCCAGCTGGAAGATGTTGAACGTAGCCGCCAGCGAATTAGCCAAGGCCAGCCCCGCGTGCTTCAAGGGATGAATTAATATAAGGCTTAATACCAGGTTCAGCCCGATGGCCACCACCCCGCACTTCAGAGGCGTTACCGAGTCCTGCCGGGCGTAGAATCCGCGCGTCATGAGCGGATTAACGCACTGCCCCACCAGGCCGATGGCAAACATAGCCAGGGCCAAGGTAGTCATGGCCGCCGCCCGCTCGTCGAAAGCCCCGCGCATAAACAGTAGCTCCACCGTCGGCCGGGCCAAAACTAAGACCAGGACCGCCAAGGGCAAGGTGGTGACGACAATTAGGCTCACCCCTCGGGTCAAAGCCCGGGCAAAATCCTCCTCCGACTCCGCCACCGCCCTCTCCGCCAGGGCCGGAAAAATGGCGGTAGCCAGGGGAACCGCCAGCATCCCCTGGGGAAGCATCGCCACCTTCTGGGCATAGTTCAGGGCCGTGATGCTCCCTTCCGGCAGGCCCGAAGCCAGTATCCTGTCTATTATGAGGTAGATCTGTCCCAGCCCGGAACTGATCAAGACCGGCACCAGCATCTGCCAGGCCTCGACCATGCCCGGGTGTCTCAGGTCCCATACCGGCCGGTAGCGGAATCCCACCCCGCGCATGTACGGGACCTGCAGCAAAAAAGCGGCCGCATAGCCTGAAAGAACCCCCCAGGCCGCGGCCACGATGCCGTACTTCATGCCCAGGACCAACCCGCCGATCACCAAAACGTTGGTCAGGACCGAGGAAAAAGCGGGTGGGCCGAAAATCCCGTTGGCGTTGAGAAGTCCGTAGTATATGTTCCCCAAAGCCAGGAAAATTACGCTGGGCAGTACTATCCTGGTCAGCGAAGCAGCAAGAACCGCCGTTTCCTCAGGCAGCCCCGGGGTGATGATCCACACCAGCTGCCGGGCTAGCGGCTCCCCAACCAGGGTAAACCCGGTCAAAACCACCAAAAGAAAGGTAATCATAGCCGAAAACAGCCGCCAGGCTTCATCCTCTCCCCAGCGACTGCGAAAAGAAGTAAAAAGGGGCACCGCTCCCGCTGCCAATGCCCCTCCCAGGACAGCAAAAATAATGCCGGGAATGGTCAAGGCCACGAGATAAGCGTCGGTAGCTGCTCCCGCCCCGAAGCCGTAGGCCAAAACCATCTCCCGAATAAACCCCAGAATCTTAGATAATCCCGTAAATATTACGATCACTGCCGCAGCCCTGGCCACGGTTCCTGCTGTGTTGTTAATCGTACCCATCCCTCTTCACCTGACACACATCTTACCACAAACGAAGCCAAACGGTAATATCGGTAAATGTTACACGCCGCCCGTCATTTTCATTGTAAAAGGATTTCGTCCATCTGCTTGAAAAAGGAGACAATGTCCTTTTTAACCGCGGCAGATATTGAGGGTAAGCTGGTAAGAACCGCTTGCTCCTTGGCCGGATCCAAATTGAAGCCATACAAATTGCGAAAAACATGCCTGAATCCCCTTAATTCATTGAGTTTGGCCATCGTACGCTTGCTTATCACCGCCACCCGGACTCCCGGTATGTTCAAGGACATTTCCTCCAGCAGTTCCTTGTGCCACTGCGACCCGCCCGGTATACCCTCTCCGAAGCTGCGGGCAATGTGCATGAAAACCCGCTCTAAACAACAGTAGTAATCATGCAGATACGACCCAAGTACACGGCACGATATTTCATCATCCAACGGCAGGCCGTTGATGTTATCGGTCGCTATCCTGGGAAAAACTTTCAATTTCTTAAGAGACGACTCCAGCCGCTTGATATTTTAACTATTTTGGGGTTATCGCCGCGAGATCTGATCGAGACCTGATATCGTTATCAATTACCTGAACAATGAGACCCAAGGAAACCGGCGGTTTCTCGTCTGCGGCGGGCCGCCTTTTTTCCGGCAGAAACGAGGCCAAACAGTCTGCTGCCAGGTTCCTTAGTTCCCTTTCCCAGCCAGAGCGCAGGTTGTCCGACGCCGGGAACTCTACCTACGGTTCAGCAGCACACGTTTCTTCATATTGACTAATTCGCCGACAGAATCGCCTATCCTCCTGGGTAAATTCGCTTTATTCCTCCATATTTCGCCAATATCTGTCGAAATTTTGCGATAGCTTTTGCTTACGTTATCCTGAATATACTTTCCTTTTGTAAGAAACTGTGGCTGCTTGTCCGAGCCCGGTAAGAATATGCGCCAGGGCGTAGTGATCGATTTGGGGTTACAATGAGGACTCAAAAATGCGAGAAATCCTACCCGGGATAATCATAGATCCGGAAGTCAGGGGTATCATCATCCTCTCAACATGGTCCGTGAGGTTTCTTTGTTGTGTTATAATGGGAGCAAAGCAATGGAGGGCCATCTTAACGGTGGAAGAAAAGACTTCGCTGTTGGAAGCCATCATAAACGCGCAAACTCAAAACTATCTTACCGAGGAGCACGCTGCCCGTCTCGTAAAAGAGCTGGCTTTTCCTGAGGAGTATATCGTGCAGATGTTCAATTTGTTTACGGAAGTACCACCAGTCACGTTCACCAGGTTTCAGTTAAAATACGGCCTCAAGAACCAAGACATAAGGCAGTATTATGAGACTTACGTGAAACCCGTTTACCCCAATGCTGAACTGGAGGACATGCTCAATGTGGCAGACTCTTTTTAAGACTGCCCTCGCCATTTTGGACGAAGCGGGGCTTAGCGCCGACGAATGGAGTTTTGGCGGCGGAACTGCGTTGGCTCTGAGATATAAACACCGCGAGAGCAAAGACATAGACATATTTATCACCGATGCCCAGTGGCTTCCTTACCTGACTCCCCGACTCAACCCAGGTTTACGCGGGCATAAGGACTACGAAGAGGCCAGCAACTACGTCAAGGTTGCCTTCGATGAAGGAGCGATCGACTTCATAGTGAGCCCCCACCTCACACCTAACCACTCCACTTTCGAAGACATATGCGGGCACCGCATCCAGGTTGAAACTCCGGTTGAAATCGTAACCAAAAAACTGTTTTACCGTGCCCACAGCATTAAGGTGCGGGACGTTGTCGATACCGCCGCAGTTTTTATCCACGAAGGCCAAAACCTGCTCAACCAAGCTTCTTTATTAGGCGAGAAGCTGGATATACTGAAGCGCAGGTGGGATGTCATTAAACCGTTTTACGATAGAGAAGTTGCCTACTTGGCCATCCTGGATACTGTGCTCGCCGCACAAGCACCCGTCCTTTTTGAAGAACTCCTTAACTGCCTGCAAGCCAGGCTCGCGTAGTTGGGTGGGATTACTAAACAACAGTGGTAATCATGCAGATACGACCCGAGTAAGCGGCACGATATTTCATCGTCCGACGGCAGTCCGTCGATGTTATCGGTCGCTATCGACCTCAGGCTGAGCGTAAGCCTGCCAGTAGTTACCACAAAGACCTACCTGCAGTAGTGCCTAATCGGCAAGCCGCGTCCCCATGGCTTTCAAGGTTAACATGGAAACAAAAGCCCTAGGACCATGACTGCCGCCCGCTAGGGTAGAAAAACGGGTCTGCAGCTTTACATCCGATATCAATTGCTTCACTATTAATCAAAAGTAAAGAAGAAGGGTGAAAGCCACGCCGGTCGTTAAAATATCTAAAAGCAGTTGTGTATAACTTGTAGTTTTTGGCGAAAGAATGATCTTGTCCCCTTGAACTTCTAATAATAGTTTTTGTCCCGGCTGTATGCCAAGCCTTTTGTAAATTGCAGCAGGCAAGGTTATTTGCCGCTTACTGGAAACTCTTACTATAACCTGCTCCACTTTATCTACTCCATTCAGTTCTTTTTCAAAGCCATCATAAACTCAGTAAGTGGTTATGACAACAGCGTACTGAAAAGAGAAGTTGATGGCTTTTTGATTTTCGGTTTGGCTCCTTCAAGGAAGAAGTAGGTATTTTGGAATGTCAGCCAAAAACCGAAGGGCTTTGTTGTCTTGCGGAGAATTAACACCAATTCTGAATCATGAATAAAAAAGCACTTTAAAGGCATGATAACTAAATGGAAAACTTATAAATAGGAAGGGGTCTTTCAATTGCCTTTACTACAAGATAAGGTCGCCGTAATCACTGGTGCAAGTTCGGGTATCGGAAGAAAGATTGCTTTGTATTTTGCCGAAGAAGGAGCACGAATAGTTATAGGGGATATCAGAGAAGAACCTCGTGAAGGAGGAAAGCCAACCCATCAGGAGATTATTGAACAGGGTGGAGAAGCGGTTTTTCAAAAGACCGACGTATCAGAACTTGATGACTTAAGGAATTTGATCAAAAAAGCTGTAGATACTTTCAACCGTATCGATATCTTGATAAATAATGCGGGTATCTTTATGATGAAACCAATTACAGAAGTTTCCGAAGAAGAATACGACAGGCTTATGAACATTAATGTTAAAGGCTCATATTTTGCGGCAAAGTTTGCCGCTGAAGAAATGCTTAAACGGGGAATAAAGGGAAGTATTATTAACATCTCAAGTGTTGCCGGAATTGCTGGCGCAGCCAGTGCCACAACTTACTGTACTTCAAAGGGCGCTATTACCAATTTTACAAGAGCACTAGCTGCCGAATTGGGCCCATCGGGAATCCGTGTTAACGCCATCAATCCCGGTGTTATTGTTACAGAAATGACCGAGACAGACGTTCCTATTGTAGGCAAATTTGTGGAAGGTGTTCCATTGAAAAGGGACGGGAAACCAGAGGAAGTTGCCGCTTGCGCCTTATTTTTAGCAAGTGATGAGGCCTCATTTGTTAACGGTCATAACCTGGTTGTAGACGGGGGTTATACTGCGATATAACCTTCAACTTCTGCGGCTTTTTGTCCCGCAAAAAATATTCTTCCCTCTACACTTTCTTCCATCGTTTGCTCAGCAGCCAATTCAAGGTACGTAATATCGGGAGTTGTTGGCCGCGTGTGGTAGTACCCATATACTTTGCGCATTGTCCCTAACAACTGCGATTCGTCCCTGCTTTGCGTACGGCAGCGTGGGAAAATGGAAGGTGTCCCATATCATGACACAAGGCGGCCATCCGCAGGACACGGCGCCAGTAGCTAAGTTTGTCTTTATTATGAAGTTCTGGAATAACACTCTTAATCTTATCATCAATCGCTTCCGGCCATGCTAAGGTAGGGAACGGCTACACTCCGGTACAGATTGGACGCCGGGAAGTTATTACAGAACACCCCTTGATCGAACAAAAGATATGTTTCAATCTTTGGGACTGGCAACGCGGCATCCTCAAGATCGCCTACGAACTGGCTTATAAAGAGCTGGGCCCCAGGTATCTGGCTGACCCTGCGGCGGCCAAAATACGTGCGTTGCTACAGAAAGAAACCATCAGGCGGGAGGAAGCTGCAAGGGTAGGGATAAGGGGGCAGATCAGTGATCATCCCCTCTACCTCGCCTGAGCAGAACCACAAGATGCATCTGGCCAGGCCTGGTCACGCCATGCTCAAAAAAGACGCATAGTATATTCAAGGCAGATCCCCCGTCTACCGGGTCCGGCATGTCGGGTATCCCTTGGCCCTGCCAAAAAGCGTCGGGATCTGCCGGCAGGACCAGCCGAGGCGCATCTGCCGATGGACGAGGTTCCTCCCCCAATGGGACGGCACCTTTCGGAACCGGCAGGGCCGAGTTATCCTTGAGAAAGTGGGCGGGGTGATTGCAGACCCGTTTTAGCTTTGACAGAGCGGCCAGGATCAGCCCCTTCCGTTCAATCCCCTCTGTTCGATCCACCGCCTCCTCAATCTCCCGCACCACCGCCGCGTAGAGAGAAGCCTGCTCCCGGGTGAGGGGGCAGAAAACCTTGATCTCCATTTTATCGGGCAGGTCGGCGATGACACTTTGGTCAGTCGTCAACCGCCGCAGTATAAAAGGCCCCGCCAACCGCTTCAAGGCCTGGGTAGCCTCCGGGTCCCGGTTCACCTGAACCGGGACCAGAAACATGCGCCCCTGTTTTAAGGCTCAATCCTCTTGATTTCCAGTAACCTGTCAAAATGGCGGTCGTAGGAATAGATCTCGACCCTATTTCCACTCGCCATTTTGGCAGCAACAAAAGCATCTGTCCAGTCTATGTTTTTTTCCACGTACCAATCTAGCGCCTTCCTTGCCACGGACTTGCTCGAAAGCCGCATGCCCCGAAGCAGCAATATCGGCAACAACAGCTCCCTTATCCTCGCCTTGGGCTGGCGGTAAAACTTTTCAAGCGTCCACACCACTTCGGCCATAACCAAGTCGGGCAAAAATACCTGTTCGGCCCCGCTTTCGACCCTCTGCAGCAGTTGAGAGCAGCGCTCGGCCTGACTGGGGTTGTCATTGAGGAGAAATCTCAGTATAACGTTGGCATCAATCGTCCTCGCCTTCGCCCGCAACCTCCCTCGCTACCTCCTCCATAACCTGCTGCCTTACTGCCAAAAAATCTTGTGCTTCGGACACCTTCACACTACCTCTTAAAGCAGCTATTCCTTCATCAGCCTTTACCACCTGCACCGAGTCCCCCTGCACGACAAAGCGCAGGCGGGTCCCCGGAGCTGCTCCCAGAACTTTTCTTATCTCGGCCGGAATAGTTACCTGTCCCTTTTTCGAAATCTTTACAACTGACATGGACCTCACCCTCATTCTTTACTTTAGATTGATTGTAAAGCTCCTTAGCTCGGGTGTAAAGCCCAGAACAAAAGCTAAGGCCCTATTTTCGCCAGCAATGGTCTGCTCTGCAGTGTTGATTGGGTTAAACGGGAGGTGGAGCGCGGGAACGACTATCTTGCCCAGTGGGCCAAGAAAGTTTTTGCCAGATGGTTTGACTCGACTGCCGACAAGGATATCGTGGAATGTTACGGTGAGGTTATGAATTGGGTCAACAGACAACACCAGTTTTATGACAAGGCTAAAAGAGATTTTGCCAGTTGTTCTTCTTCCTCGCGGTTCAGCTTCAGGTAGGTTTCGAAAAAAGCGGCCAACAGCTCCATCTGCGCCGGGTCCAGCTTCATCCGGGCCAGCATGCGCAGGAATTCTAGCTTTACGCGGACCCTTTCATCCGGCCTGAAGCCCATCTTGCTTAACAGCGCTGCCGCTACCGGATTATCGCTATGGATGTACTCCCGCCAGTCAAGTTTTTTTAACTCCAGTTTGTACATACGGACTTAACTCGATTTCACTTGACAAATATCATGCAACTCTACGACCGTCCGGTGCTTACGGTTGCACTTACCCAAGTCTAGTGCTACAATTTAGACAGGAGTATTACCGCGCGTGTGGAGGTGTGAAAAATGCCGATTGTGAGAATCACCGCCAAAGGGCAGGTAGTCATTCCGGCCGAGTTTCGCCGGAAACACGGGCTGCAGGCGCCTGGCAGAGCTCTGATAACGGAAAGAGACGGGCAACTGGTAATAACTCCGGTAGCAAGTGACCCTGTAACGGGATCCCGCGGGATTTTGCGTTCTAAGACCCCGTTGAGAGAAGCCCAAAAACGGCACAGAGAAGAGGAAATAGGCCTGGAGGACAGGTAATGAAGAACAGCCCGAAATGCTATATATTAGATTCTTATGCGGTTCTCTGCTACCTCCAGAATGAACCGGGAGCCCAAGAAGTCGAAGCGATATTGAAGGAGGCCCAGAAGGGGAGAGCCAAAATCTATATCACCTGGGTGAATCTCGGCGAGGTCTACTACCGCGTGTGGCGGGAGTATGGGAAAGACAAAGCCGCTGAGGTAATCGAGTTGGTTCAGGCATGGCCGGTCGAACTGCTGCCCGCCGACGCGCGACTCACCCTGGCGGCCGCGGCGATAAAAGCCCAAAACCGGCTGGCCTATGCCGACGGCTTTGCCATCGCGGCAGCCCAGATACACAAAGGCCTGCTGGTGACTGGCGACCCGGAAATCGAACAAGCTAGCCGTAAACTAGGCTTCGAGATAATATGGCTGGAGTGAATGCCGCAAATAACCTGTCCTTTCTGGCATCATCCAGCGTGTAGCCATCGTCTTTAACGATGCCGGCAAGGTCATTAACCAGAGCCAGGAGTTTTGAAAAAGGTGTTGCCCGGGTAATGCCACATTCACCCAATCATGCGATTTTGACTAGATGTGGAAAGGCCTGAATACGGCAATTTATGTGGTCACAGTTTATCCCCGGACAACTGGTTTACTTCTGCCCTGACTACCTCGACAGGCACACAAGCCTAGCAGAGCAGCAACTCAACCCCCAGTTAAAAATAAACCACAGGAACCGTCCCCGTGGTTTACGTGTAATCACCGAGAAGGATTACTTCCGGTGCATGAATCCTGGACCAGGACCTGTCGTTTCCAATAATTGCATCGCATCCATCTGCCTGGGCCGTTGCGATGATGAGTGCATCGGGTAGGGGTAAATCAGTTTCAGCTCTGATCGAGGCACCCATCTGGCTTATCTGACGCGAAACCGGCATGACTTTCAGCCCCGGAAACTCATTGAGCAACAGCTGTACCTTGGCTAAGGCTTCGCTGTCGTTCTTCTTAAGCGGTCCAACCAAGAGTTCGGCCTCCGTAATCGCAGAAATGACAGCTCGCAGTCTCCCCTCTTCAATAAGGATGAATAAAGGATGTAAGAGAACATCGTAAGGGCTGATACCCTGCAAAAAATAGATTATAACGTTGGTGTCGAGTAATAAACGTTTGGCACGGACCACTTTGTTCATGAATGCGTCCTGTCCCATGTTTCCCGTTCCTTTCTGACGTATGCGTCGACTTCTTTTGCAGTTCTACCGTAGACGTTCTTCACAGAACCCGCTAGCAGTTCTGTGTAGCTCGTGGTTTTTGGTGAAAGAATTATCTTGTCCCCTTGAACTTCTAATAACAGCTTTTGTCCCGGCTGTATGCCAAGCCTTTTGTAAATTGCAGCAGGAAGGGTTATTTGCCGCTTACTGGAAACTCGTACTATAACCTGTTCCACCCTATCCCCTCCATTCAGTTCTTTTCCAAAGCCATTATAAACTCAGTAAGTGGTTATGACAACAGAATACCATTACTTTTTCATTGCCAAACCCGTTATCCTTGAGACCCCGTCAACCGCTTCAAGGCCTGGGTAGCCGCCGGGTCCCGGTTCACCTGGACCGGTACCAGAAACATGCGCCCCTGTTTTAAGGCTCAATCCTCTTGATTTCCAGTAACCTGTCAAAATGGCGGTCGTAGGAATAGATCTCGGCCCTATTTTCGCCAGCAATGGTCTGCTCTGCAGTGTTGATTGGGTTAAACGGGAGTCGGAGCGCAGGAACGACTATCTTGCCCAGTGGGCCAAGAAAGTTTTTTTTGCCAGATGGTTTGAGAAGTCTTGGGGATCGATAGCAGGTACCGGAGAGAATACTGGAGGACACAGACTCCTATGCAACGAAGCAGAAGAAAGGCAAAATTGCCTTCGACGAAGGGGCGATCGACTTCATAGTGAGCCTCCACCTCACTCCCATTGGGGGGGGGTGCAGACCAAGCAAATTCTGAATATAGCAAAAATAAACCGCAGGAACCGTCCCCCTGGTTTACCAAATAACCTCCACGTCATAACGGCTAATCTGAGGGTCTGCCGTCAGGATAGGGAGATTCTCAATCTGGGCCTGGGCGATGAGCAGACGATCAAAGGGATCCCGGTGAATAAGAGGCAGAGTAAAAACGTGAAGAGCGTGGATCAAGTCAACAGGCAGAGGACTAACACCATTTACGGCCAGCTGCTCCATAACAAAAGCCCTCACGTCTCCCGGAATTATTAATTTGCCTAACCCGGCCTTGATCGCCATTTCCCAACCGCTAGCAGCACTGAAAAAGACCACGTTCTTTCCTTCTTCGATTATTTCTCTTGCCCGGCGAGATAGTTTAGGATCATCCGTTATCCACCATAAGAAAGCATGGGTATCAAGAAGCGCTCTCATCTCTCAAACAGCTCCTGAATGGACTCCGGAAGTGGTTCCTCAAAATCTGGGGCCACTACTATCTTGCCCTTGGCTGTTCCGGGAACCCTTTTGCGCGGCTGTTCCGCAAAGGGAACCAGACGCGCAACCGGCTTGCCCGCTTTGGCGATTATTATTTCTTCCCCCTCTTTAACCAGAGCGAGGAGTTTTGAAAAATGCGTTTTGGCTTCATGCACATTGACTTCTCTCGGCATTTTCTCACCCCGGTTTCATTTTAGACGCGTATATGGACTAAGTCAATAGCTAAGTCCATATACCTAAATCAGGGGGACGGTTTTTCTGGTTTACTTCTGCTCTGACTACCCCGACAGGCATACAAGCCTAACCGAAAAAAACCAAACAACGCTAGCCCCTACTAGATTATTACGTCGCTGTCGAGTAATAAACGTTTGGCACGGGCCACTTTGTTCATAAATGCTATCGAGCCATAAAATTATGTACGAAGTGCTAGATAAGCTTTATCAATGTCGTCGCCAATCAAAAAGTTGATCACCTCGGTTGGGAGGGGATGGTCAACTTTTGGGTTACCATTTTTCACTTCAGTGGTCAACGTTATCAAATGCAAAAAATGTTTTCGTCGCAGTCATGTGTTATAATTTTGATGACAATAACTGGGTAAAGGGGGTAAACGTTCTGTCACAGACCATAAAGAAAGCCTGCGCGAGCGCGAGGGGGGAGGGAAAGCGGAATGTCGCAACTGGTTAGAATTGACTTGGATTCCGTGATTGCAAAAGTTCGCACGGCCCTAGAAAACTTTCCTCAGGTAGCGGGTGCATATTTGTTTGGCTCTGCCTTAGAATTGTGCCGGCCAGAGAGCGACATCGACGTGGGACTTGTTTTAGAACCCGGCATCAATCCGGACAGTTTTGAAGCAGACCGGTTAGAAGCCGAAATCGCCCTAGCACTTACCCCTTTAGACGGTCACCCTTTTGATATTGTTGTTCTCAATCCTCACAACATCATCTTCTGTTTCGAGGTTATCAAAAGCGGCAGGCTTATCTACTGTCGCGACAGAGAACGCATCACGGATGTACTGGAATACGTATCTAGGCACTACCCAGATGTTTACCCGCGCTACCGACAAGCCTTAGACGAAATAATGGAAGAAATAGACTCCTTTCCCACAAAACAAAAGGAAGGTGCCCTCTTGTGGGATTAGACATCGAACGTATACGGCAGAAAAGCAGTTACATGCTGGAACAGGTAGCCAGCATAAGAGAGCTGCTGAAGCGAAAATCGAAGGAAGAGATTCTAGCCGATCTCTGGCTAATAAGAGGTCTAAAGTATTCTCTACAAACCTCGGTAGAAGCGATAATAGACGTCTCTTATCATGTGGCGGCAAAGGTTTACGGGTACGCTCCAAAAGATGCACGGGATGCTGTGCATTGTCTGGTGGACCGGGGAATTCTTTCCCAAGACAATGAAGTAATTTATTCCTCGATGATCGGTTTTCGTAACCGGGTAGTCCACGGTTATCAGGAGATATCCGCAGAAAGGGTGTACGAAATCGCAGATAAGGAACTCGATGATCTCCTCAATTTTGTCCGAGATATTAACTCTTTCGTTGAGAAGCTGTGATCAACTGCTACGCTCGTAGCCACGTCATCCGTGTCCTGGCTTGATTGATACGGTTTTCTACCATGACGAGTAAATACAACTACCTGCCTTCGCGGGGAACTTCTCTCGCAGGCATCATACTAATTCACCTCAAACTCATTATACACCGCACTGTTTTCGTACGTCGAGGTTAGTTCTGTTCCTTCAGGTCCTGGCTACCGATCAACTAACACCACAGAAACAATATTCGCTGGCTGTGTAAACAACTGATAATAACCACCTAATAATAACCACCTAGCAAAAGATAATCACCTGTTATCAGCGCTGAAGGGAGATATACGGTCCTTCAACAGCACCAAATCAACCACAAGAACCGTTCCCGCGGTTTACCTGTACAAGAAAGTTTTGGGGATCGATAGCAGGTACCGGAGAATTATGGAAGTCCTTGGTATTGCGGGTGACGATGTAGTCGGCTTTTACTCTTTTAGCAATGGCTCCGACCAAAGCATCTTCGAAATCTGTTATCTTACTGGATAAAGCGTTCATAACATCGGATGCAAGGACATCGGCAATGGAAACCAGCTTTAGCAACTTAACAATGGCTTCCTTGGATTTTGCGTGGTCTTTATTGGAACGCTGAAAGATATAGTAGATATCGGTAATAGTGTTAGCTGTAATCAATATCTCGGCCTTATTGAGGGCGGACAGTTTCAGCACCTCATAAGACGCGTCAAAGAATTCCTTGCGGTGCATCAAGACATCAAGTACGACATTGGTATCGATGAGTAACCTCATTGCCGGGATAACCTGTCCTTTCTGGCATCATCCAGCGTGTAGCCATCGTCTTTAACGATGCCCACAAGGTCATTGAGAATATCGAGTTTGTCTTCGCGTAAGCTGGTCAGCTTAACAATCGGTTTGTTGTTTTTAGTGATGATTATATCTTCTGTTTCCGCGAGCCGAAGGTATTTGCCGATATTGGTTTTCAGTTCTGTAGCGGTGATAATCAAAGCAACCCCTCCTTTCTGGTTCGGGTATAGTTTCGCATTTGTAGTATATTCAGATAGTGCGAATATGTCAATAAATAATGTGCGAATTGTACTGTGCGATATAAACTGTGCTGTCCAAACCCGTCCCCGCCAGGCTAAAACCCGTACTTCTTGCGCATCTCTTCCATAAAGGCCTCGTCGTCGGCCGGAAGCCGCCTGGCGATCTCGTCCGGGAGCCGCTTCTCCTCGAAATGACGCACGATAGCGCTCTTAACGTCTTCCCCATTCCGCTTACTGAGACCCCTTATGCTTAACCGGCGCGCCAGGTTATCCAGGTCCTTGCGAAAAAAAGCATCCAGGTACTCTTCCATCCGGCTCAAATCCATGTGCTCTAGTTCCGCCAACGTAGCCTCCAGGTCGCCCATAGCCATCTTCTTCCGGCTCGGCGACCCATTCCTGCCCGTTTTCTTCCCGTCCGCACGTTTCTTTCGCTCACCGCCGGCCCCTGCCCGAGCCCTTTCTCCCTTCTCAGCTCCCTTCCCAGCGCGCGAATGTTTCCCGTCAACTTCCTCGCCAGGCGTTTTCATAGCACCGTTCAGACCGATACCGCCGGCATCTTCCCACGGCAGGGCTAAACGCGAGGCCATATCGGCAATCATTTCCTGTATTGAACACCCGCGGTACCGCTCCAAAACCGGGCGCAGCGTGTCGATAACCTCAAGCAGCCTGTCCACCGTCATAGCCGCTCACTCCGAGATCCGGGCCAGGAATTCCACCAGGATACGCCGCAGCAGCCGCGCCTGCTTGGCAGCCGTTCCGCCCGACCTGGCCAGGGAATAAACCGGGCGTGCTTCGTGCAGGGCCCGGGGAATCGCGTCACCAGCAGTGAGGTAAGTATAGAACACGGAGTCTTGGTACCGCTCCTTTAACCCCTCGTAAATGGCAGCCTGGGAGCTTATCGGCCGTTTCTTCCTCTCCACAACCTGATTCATGATGATGCCCGCCAGTTCAGTCGCCCGGTAACAGCCGTTCTCTGCCAGCTCCCACATCCGGTTGAATTCCTGCACCTTAGCCACTATGGAGTGCAGCCCGTACGCCGAAAACCAGTCGGGAAGAGCCGGAATGAGGTAGAAATCGCTGGCGTAAACGGCATTCTGGGTGACGAAGTGCATGCTCGGCGGGCAGTCGATGAAGATGAAATCGTATTCGCCGCGCACCTGACTCAGTATCCGGTCAAGCACCCGGAACTTGTACATCGGAGGGCCCGACATGCTCTCCTTGAAATCCGGGCGGGAATACACTGTAAAATTCAAGTCCGTAAACACCAGGTCCGGGTGTCCCGGCAAAAGGTCCACCTTCTCAAACTTGCGCGCAGCGTCTCTCCTGACCGCTCCCCGCAGGATATATTCTTGAACCTTGGCCGCTGGGCTGTCACCGCTCAAGAAGGCGGCATAGAGATCAGCCACTGTTTTACTTCCCCGGGCCAGCATCTTCTCGAACTCCCCCGCACCCAGGCACGCGATGCTCAGGTTGCACTGGGCGTCGTTGTCTACCAGAAGCACGCGGGGCGCCTCTGCCGATCCCAGGTGCTCTTCGCGGAACTCCGGTTCCAGCATCTCCAGCCCCGTTCCTAGGTGATAGGCGATGGTGGTCTTGCCCACCCCTCCTTTCCAGTTAACGATGCTCGTAGTACGGCACTCCTTGCGCATTGTCGATTCCTCCTTCTTCCCGCAGGTCCTGCAGCTAATCTTGCCGCAAAACCGACTGCCGTCATCTCTTTTCGCTATTCCACGACAAGGTGCCCCGTTCCTCCTGTGAAAATTCGCCTTCTTCCGCCACTGTTCGTCACTTTATGTCGAAAGCTGCCTAAAACTAATCCTACCTCTCGGCGTCACATTCATTCCTTTTTCATGAAATTATACTTGCGTCAAAGACAATAATGTGTTAACTTATATCTCGGTAGCAATTCTTTGCAGCTATACTTTGGTTCATCTTTCGCAGGCGCAACACTTTTATATCACACGGCCGCCCAATCCGGGACAACCACCACCAAACGCATCATCACCCCGCAGGGGTTCACCTGCTGCCCGGCTCCGGGCCGACCCATTACCGCAAAGGAGGTACGCTCTTCCGCTATGAACGACTGGAACCGCATCGAACGCCTCTCTGCCGTTGCCGTAGTGATCAAGCCGGTTTACACAGAAACCGGGAAAGCTACGGAGGTAATTACCGCTGACGGTCAAACACTGCGAGACGCGCGCGACGTGAGGTCCGTCCTCACAGCCCTCTTCCGCTGCTATCAGATCGACCCCAGAGCTCAGAAAACTGCGGTCAAGAAACTCCTCGGCAAGCAACTCGCTCTCCCTTTTTACCTATCACCTGAGCGGGTATTCATTCCCCTTAAGATGCGGCAGCCCCGAGCGGAACACGATCCCGTGTACGGCTACGTCGACCTGAATTACATCTCCGGTATCCACCCCGCTCCCTACAACCGCTGCCGCCTGGTCCTGACCAACGGCACTGCTGTTGATCTTTCCTGCACCCGCACCACCGCTATAAAGAGCTGGGACTGCGGCACCCAGCTCGTCAAGTCACTCCAGCCCCAAAGCAAGAAAAGCAACCTTCGGGCTCGAGTTGTCGAAGTCGTGGACGCTATCATGGAACGACTCGAATTCGTGTGCCAAGGCCTGGAAAAACACTGGGATTAGGCGCCCCCTCGCCTAATCCAAGAAAAGACCCTACAGGCTTTCGCCACAAGCTCGGCGCCTAGCGCCGGGTATCCGGCCCGAACCGGCCTGCAAGGCCATAAAGCTCAGGCTAACGGATAAAGCCTCGGGGAGCGGTCTTGCAACGAACGTTTCAAGGACGCTCCCTGGCTTTTGAATCATCACCACAGCCCCAGATAGACCAATCTCTCAGCTACTTGGCAAGCTGGCACACATAAATCACGATGCCGAAGCTTTCCCTTCTGGGCTCCTCAGCGCTTTCCGAGTTTGTCTTTCGATTGGCGTATATAAGCATGTCATCTACGAACCCCCGTCACTAGGAGAGCCTCAGATTCGCTCGACCGCGGCCTCCATCACTTTGGCTTTGATCTCGTCTTTGAACCTATCCCTTGAAAATCGCTCCGCGTTTTTTCTTATGACGGCCCGGTCAAACCTGTCCTCGAGTCGCAAGAACTCGTTTACGGCCGCTGTTAGAGAGCTCACTTTCTGTTGGTGAAAGAAAACTCCGGTAGCCCTGTCGAACCCGGCTTCTTTAGCAGAAATCACCGTTTCTCGTACCCCATCCTTGCCATAGGCTATAACCGGGGTCCCCGCAGCCTGGGCCTCAACCGGCACGATCCCGAAATCCTCGTCCGCTGCAAATATCAAGGCCCTGGCTCGGGAAACAAGCTCAACAACCCGCTCGTCGGTCTGGTACCCCAAAAGCTCAACATTCTTTCCTGCAATCCTTTTAAGCTCCGGCATCTGCGGCCCGTCGCCCGCCACCACCAACGGCAGGCCCATCTCGGTGAAAGCCTCAACTACCAAGTCGGCTTTTTTATACGGTACTAAGCGGGATAAAAAAAGGAAGTAGTTTTCTTTATCTTCGACCACCTCAAACCGGGATATGTCAACCTGAGGGTAAACTACATCTGCCTCTCTCCGATACGCCCGCCAAATCCGCTTGGCCGTATAGCGCGAATTGGCTAAAAACTTATCCACCCGGTTGGCAGTTTGCACGTCCCACATCCTAATGTAATGCAGCACCGCACGGGCCACCGTCGCCTTGATACCCCGCTCCAGGTTATTCTCTCGCAAATACTGGTGCGTTAGATCCCATGCGTATCGCACCGGGGTATGACAGTAGCAAATGTGAACCTGGTCAGCACGAGTGATAACCCCCTTGGCCGCACAATGGGAGCTAGAAAGACTGACATTATAACCCGATAAGTCAAACTGCTCGATAGCCAAAGGGAAAAAGGGCAGGTATGACCTGTACTTTTCCTCAGCTTTCCGCAGCTTTTGTATGAAAGAAGTGTGCTCCTGGTTTCTAGAAAACCCAAGCTTTTCTACGCTGGCCTCAGAGCATACAAGAGTAAATAGCGGCGCTTCGGGCCAAAGCTCGTGAAAAACCTCAAGACACCTCTCAGCCCCTCCGATAGCCACCACCCAGTCGTGCACCAGGGCCAGCTTCATCTTCCCCTTCTCCTCTCGCTTAGCACCTCTTCAAACACAGCCAGCGTCTCTTCAGCCGTCTTCTCCCATGAGAAAAGCTTCGCCCTCTCCAGCCCCCTCTGGCGCAGCTCTGCGCGCAGCTTGGAATCTGAAAGGACCGTGTAAATCCCTCGTGCAATGTCCTCAACATCATACGGGTCCACGTAAACCCCGGCATCACCCACCACTTCCGGCAGCGATGCCACCTTCGAGACCACCACTGGCGTCCCGCAGGCCATAGCTTCAAGAGGCGGAAAGCCGAAGCCTTCGTACAGAGAGGGCAGTATCAACGTTTCTGCCCGGGTTCAACCAGTCCTTCCCACTCCAGAATCTGAATAATCTGAGTTACGCTCCGCTTAGGCACCTCGCGCCTTAAAAGGATGGCCTGCTCCAATATGTGGGCTGGAATGGCCTCTTTTGAGTTCCCTTCTCCCTTGCCTTTGGGTTTTAAACCGTCAAAACCTTCCTTCCGGTACTGGGAGAGGTAACGCCTTAAGCCTGTTCACAGATCCGGGCTTTCAATTGCCTGGCTTTAGCAGCATCGAGGTCTTCCGCTAGAAGCGGGGATAAAAGCTGCATTCTCTGGATTGCAATCTCTTCTGCTTTCTTTTTGTCTTTCATGCTGAATCACTCCTTGCTATGGTTTGATTCAGCATGAGTCTACTCTATAGCTCCCGAGGACAGAATGCAAAACGGGTATGTACCCAAAGATTAGAGTTTACTACCGGACGGACAATTCTGGCCAGCCAGCCGGGAGCTTCCCCTACCAACTGCCGGATCCTTTCGAGCACGGACCGGGAAAGGTCGGACCTGCCTTCCACAGATTCTATCCCGTAACGGGCGGCAATTGCATACATGCACCCTATAAGGTAAATGGCGGTTTCCTTGAACCACCTGCGCCAACGCCACAAGGTAGACTCATCACAAGCAACAGTGAGAGCTTTGTCTCCCTCAACCGCTGCTTCGATGCTTGTTTTTGATAACGTAAAAGTTGACCACCAGAGCAGAAAATGACCACGAAAAAGTTGACCACCCCAACCGACCTTTCCTGTAAGCTATGAAGAGCAAAACAAACATAGCTGCAGGAGGAAAGGGA